>JAPVSP010000264.1:0-18031 GCA_047519685.1 Chloroflexota bacterium | reverse complement strand
CGTGTGGTGCGGCGAACGGAAGGGCCGACGACGCACGAGCCCGCGGGGCCGACGCCCGGCGACCGACTCGACGACGGTCGCCGCCAGGGCCTCGTCGTCATCGAGAGGCGGGAGGAGGCTCGGGACGGTCCGCGCGAGGAGGGTCTTGCCGGCCCCCGGGGGCCCGACGAGGAGCAGGCCGTGGCCTCCGGACAGCGCGATCTCCAGCGCCCGACGTGCGCCCAGCTGACCCCGGACCTCGGCGAGGTCGGGTGTCGGACCGCCGGGATCCTGGTCGTCGATCCGTGCGCTCCCGGTGACGGGCGCCGGCGTATCCAGGCGCCCACCGGCGCCGGCGGGCTCGGCGAGCTCGATCCGAGGCGGCGCGGAGACGCGGTGGCGGGAGCGGCGGCTGCGGATGAGACAGGCGGCCTCCTCGAGAGAGCACGCTCCGACGACCGCGATGCCGCCGACGAGCCTGGCCTCCTCCAGGCCGTCCTGGGCGACGATGACGCGGTCGACGCCTCGACGAGCGAGCGACGCGACCATCGGGAGGAGACCGGGCAGTGCCCGGACCTCGCCCCCCAGCGAGAGCTCCCCGAGCAGCGCCCAGCGACCCTGCGCCCGGAGCTGCGGGGTCCCGAGGAGGATCCCGATCGCGATCGCCAGGTCGAGCGAGGCACCCGCCTTGCGCAGGTCCGCCGGGGCGAGGTTGACGGTGATCCGGCGCGGCGGGTACTCGAAGCCGCTGTTGCGCAGCGCCCCTCGCACGCGCTCGCGAGCCTCCTGCAGCGCGGCATCCGGGAGGCCGACGATCGAGAAGCCCGGCAGACCCGGGGCGACGTCGACCTCGACCCGGACGACGCGCCCCTCGAGGCCGACGAGCGTGGCCGACAGGACGGTCGCGAGCACCAGCCGAGGCTACGTGCCGGCGCTCACCTGCCGGTTATCCGCGGCTCACCGGCCCCCTCCCAAGGAGGACGGGCCGCGCGGACCGCGCGGGTGGCGCGCCGGACGAGGGCTCGCCGAGCGGATGCCTCGCGTCGCTAGCGGGCGGCGACCGCCTCGGATGCGGCCCCGGTCGGCTGCTTGTCGACCACCCGGGCGAAGTCGAGCAACGAGCGTCCGAGCAGCGAGTCGGCCTTGGTGAACATGAACGGCGCGCCGGAGTTCAGGGCGCTGATGGCCCCCCGGTACTCGTTGACGATCTGGTGGTCGATCTGGCGCTTCAGCGCCCCCTCGGCGTTCTTCACGTTGATCCCGGTGTAGGCGTTGGAGCGGTTGAGGACCAGCTGGACCTTGTCCCGCTCCCAGCCCAGGTGACCGATCGTCTCGAGCACCAGCCGCACGTTCTTCAGGCAGGAGAGGTCGGCCGTCATCACGACGAACAGCCGATCGGATGCGTCGAGGATCCGCAGGTTGAGCTCGTCCAGCCGCTTGTCGATATCGATCAGGACGTAGTCGTACATCGTCCGGAGGATCTCGAGGATCTCGGGCAGGTGGTCGGCCGTCACCAGCTCGGCCGTCTCCGGGGACGGCGGAGCGAGCAGCAGCTCGATCCCCGAGTCGTGCTTGACCATGACCTGCTTGACGAGGTCGGCGTCGATCGTCGGCGCGGAGACGATGTCGACGACGCTCTTCTTGTCGAGGCCCAGGTCGAGGAAGACCCGGTGGTCGCCGAACTGCAGGTTCCCGTCGACCAGGGCGACCTTCCGGCCGAGCTCGCGGTGCAGCGCGATCGCCGCGTTGATCGCGATGGTCGTCGTCCCGACCCCGCCCTTCGCGCCGTAGAACGCCAGCGTCCGGCCCAGGGGGGGACGCCCGATGAGCGTCTCCCGTGGGGCGAAGCGGGCCAGGAGGCTGCGGATGCGGGCGAGCAGCTCGGCGGGGTGGAACGGCTTGATGAGGTAGTCGTCGGCGCCGGCCCGGAGGCCGCGGACCTTCTGCTCGACCTCCCGCTCCGCGGTGAGCATGATGATCGGGACGTGGCTCCCGTTGCCCTCCTCGGCCCGGATCTTCGTCGCGACCTGGTAGCCGTCGAGCTTGGGCAGCATGACGTCCAGCAGGATCAGCGCCGGGCCCTCGGCGGACCACAGGCGGAACCCCTCGGCGCCATCGGTCGCCTGGGCGACCTCGTAGCCCTCCTGCTCGAGGGTGTAACGGAGCGTCCGCTGGACATTCTGGTCATCGTCGACGACGAGGATCTTCGCCATCAGTCCCTTTCAACCCCCGGATCCGCCGGGACGACCGGCGTCGCGATTATAGGGGCGAGGTCCGGCCCACCGACTGGCCCGAAAGTGCTACCCACGACCCGCACCGAGCACCCGACGGAGGAAGCCCGTCACCCGCGCCTCGTAGGCGGCCGACGCGGCCCGGTGCGCGCCACCGTGTCCCGCCCCCTCGACGATCCAGTGCTCCGTCGCCGGCCCGGCGATCGCCGCCAGGCGGCGGCCCTGGGCGAGCGGCACCGTCGCGTCGGCGGCCCCGTGGATGAGCAGGAGCGGCATCCCCTCCAGGAGCGGGAGCATCCGGGCTGGCTCCACCGAACGCGGATCCTCCCCCAGCTCTGCGGTCGCGGCGGCAAGGATCCGGTCCGCGACGAGACCGCGGGCGGGACCGCGCAGGCGGCTGGCGACGATGACGCGCAGCTCGGGCGGCACCGATTCGACGACCAGTCCGACGATCCGGGGCCGCGGCGGCGGCCGTGTCCCGGCCGTCGCGAAGACGTCCAGGTCGGCAGCCTCGAGCGTGCCGTCGCCCAGGATGGCCGTCGCCGCGAGCGCGACGATCCCACCCATCGAGCTGCCGAACAGGGCGACCCGCCGGATCCCGCGGTCGCCGAGCCAGCCCAACGCTCCCCCGACGTCCTCGATCTCCTCCAGGCCGAACGTGGTGGCCCCATCGGCCGACCCCCCGTGGCCGCGCAGGTCGAGCCCCAGGACGCCGGCGGTCCGTCGGAGGATCGGCCCGTACTCGACGAGGTCGGGCGCGACCGACCCGGACCAGCCGTGCAGCACGAGCACGGCCTCGTGCGGGTCGGGCCGCCAGGGCGGGCCGGCGCGATCGGCCTCGCCGGCCTCCGTCGGTGCGGCCTGCCGCTCGACATCGAGCCAGCGGCCGGCCAGGCGGAGGCCGTCGCGCGACTGCAGGCGGACCACCTCGCCCCCGAGCCCGTCGAGCGCCGGGCCGAGGGCGCCCTCGTCCGGAAGGAAGCGCGGGGCCGAGAGCAGGCGCCGCGCACCGCGGCGGGCGAGGAACCCGAGCGGTCCCACCGGTCGGGTTCCGGCGTCGCCCCTGGCCACGCCCTCAGGCGGCCGGCTGTCCGGGGGTCGCGCCCTCACCGCCCGCAGCGAGCGGCCGTCCGGGCGGCTCGGGGTTCATCCCGGCCTGGGTGAAGCCCTGGAGCGGCTCGAGCAGGCGAGTGAACTCGACCGGGATGACCCACTTCGTGGAGGCGCCCATGCCGATCGACTTCAGCGCCTCCAGGTACTGGATCGTCATGGTCTTCTGGTCGACGCCGGAGGCCGCCCGGAAGATCCGCTCGAGCGCCTCGCTGAAGCCCTCTGCGCGCAGGATGGCCGCCTGCCGGTCACCCTCGGCCTTGAGGATCTCGGACTGCTTCTGGCCCTCGGCGACGTTGATCGACGCCTGGCGGGAGCCCTCGGACTCGGTGATGACGGCCCGCCGCGTCCGCTCGGCCGAGAGCTGGCGGTTCATCGCATCCTGGACGTCCCGTGGCGGGGTGATCTCGCGGATCTCGACCGTCGTGACCTTGCCGCCCCAGCGCTCGGTGACCTCGTCCAGCTTGGCCCGCAGGATCTCGTTGATCTGCTCGCGCCGCGACAGGACCTCGTCGAGGAGGATGTCGCCGATGACGGCCCGCAGGGTGGTCGTCGCGACACCCTGGAGCGCCCCGGCGAAGTTCGCGACGTTCACCACGCTCCGGAGCGGGTCGACGATCTTCCAGTAGATGAGGAAGTCGACGTTGATCGGCGCGTTGTCCTTGGTGATCGTCGTCTGGCTGGGGACCTCGATGAACTGCTCGCGCAGGTCGACCTTGACCGGCCGGTCGACGACCGGCACCAGGAACCGCAACCCGGGCTCGCGGACCAGTCCCTCGTTGGTCCGGCCGAGGCGGAACACGACCATCTTCTCGTATTGCTGCACGACCCGGACCGACAGATACAGGATCACCAGCAGGACGGCGAGGACGAACGCGACGATCGAGAGCGAGACCGCGAGTTCCATGGAGCTCTCCCTGGGCTAGCCGGTGGGGGCGATGGGCTCGACCAGGGCGGTCAGCCCCTCGAAACGGAGGACGCGGACACGGGTCCCTCGTGGCAACGGCCGCTCGTCGAGCGCCCGGGCGGACCACTCCTCGCCCGCGGCGAAGATGGAGCCGGCCGGCTCGAGCGGCCTTCGGACCTCGCCGAGCATGCCAACGGGCAGGCTCGCGCCCACCAGGTCGACCGGCATGGGCAGCGATCGGCTGCGCAGCGCCACGACGGTCACCAGGCCCATGAGGACCGCGATCGTCGTTGCCGCGGCCGCGATGACCGGGAGCGCGACGCGGATGTCCGGGGCGCCGGGCACGCCCGGCTCGTTGTAGAAGGCGAACGCGCCGAGCACGAAGCACACCAGGCCGCCGATCGTCAGCAGCCCGTGGCTCACGACGTGCGGCTCGAGCGCGAAGAGGACGATCCCCAGCCCGACGAGCAGCAACCCGGCGATGTTGAGCGGGAGGCTGCCGAAGCCGATGAACGCGAGGATGATCGACAGCGCCCCGAGGATCCCGGTGACGAAGTTCGGATTCGACAGCTCGAACAGGAGTCCGTAGAAGCCGATCGTGAAGAGGATGAACGCGATGTTCGGGTCCGACAGCAGGTGGAGGAACTCCTGGAACGGGTTCATCCCGAGCTCCTCGAACGACGCGCCCGCCAGGTCGAGGGTGACCGTGGAGCCGCGGACCTCCACCTGCTTGCCGTTCGCGGCTTTGCGGACCGCCTCGAGATCGCTCGCGATGCCGTTCACGAGACCGTCGGCGACCGCCTCGCTCGCCGAGTACGACTTGGCGTCCTGGACCGTCGAGATCGCGATGTCCACGTTGTGGCCGCGTCGCTCGGCGATCGAGCGGATGCTCGCGATCGCGTAGTTCTTGACCTTCTCGCCCTCGGTGCCCGTGATGTCGGCGCCACCGGCGCCCACTGGCGCGGCGGCCCCGATGTTCGTCCCGGGCGCCATGTACGCCAGGTGCCCGGCGAGCGTGATGAACGTGCCGGCCGACGCGGCGCTGGCGCCCGGCGGGCCGACCCACACGACGACCGGCAGCGGCGGGTCGAGGAGGGAGCTGACGATCTTGCCCATCGAGTCGAGGCTGCCACCGAGCGTGTTCAGCTCGACGATGACCAGGCGCGCGCCCTCGCGGGCCGCCTTGTCGAGCCCGCCGTCGATGTAGCCGGCCATGACGTTGTCGACCGATCCAGTCGTCGGCAGGACCACGATCGAGCCCGGGCCGGCGGCGCGGGTCGGGCTCGCCAGCCCGACGAGCAGCGCCAGCCAGCCGAGCAGGACGAAGAGCGCGGGGCCACGAACGAACGTCGAACGCGCGAGGCGTGTCACGGGGACCTCCTCGGCGCGATTATCCCACGCCTCTAGTGGAGGATCGGCAGGACCAGCTGGCTCCACGTCTCGAGCCCGTCGAAGACCGCCCGGACGGCCGCCAGATCCACGAACCCGCCGCTCAGCTTGTCGGTCTCCCGGACGTCGACCCGGCGGCCTTCGGCATCGGCGACGTACACCACGCCGAGATGCACCCGACCGACGTCCGTCGTGTCGTCGTTGAGCAGGCCGAGGAGCCGGAACTCGGGCTCGAAGCCGGCCGTGACCTCCTCCCGCCACTCGCGCAGGAGGCCCCCGTGGATGTCCCCGTCGCCGGGGTTCAGGTGCCCGCCGACGCCGATCGACCAGCGATCGTGGAGTCGTGCGTCCCCGCCCGCCCGGGTCCGGCGCATGAGGAAGACCCGGGGCCCGTCGCGCAGCACGAGGTACGGGATGACCTGCTTGAACGAGGGGTCGGCCTCCATCGCCCGGCGTGGGGCGAAGCGGCCGAGCCGGACGATCGCCTCGAGGACCGGCGCCGGCTCATCGGTGCGCAGGCCGTGCCAGCCCGGGTCGCCCATGACCGAGGCCCTGGGCACGACGAGCACGCGCTCAGCGTCGGCGTCGGTCAAGGCGACCGGCGGGCCCGGTCGGACGGTCCCGTATCGCCGGCCGTCCGAGCCGCGAGGCGCCCTCGCGCGCCCTCGAGTCGGGCCTGCATCCGCCGCGCGTCCGGTCCGTCCGGACGGTCGAGCTCCGACTGCCAGCTGTCGAGGACGGCTCGCAGGCGCGCGAGCCGGCCCGAGACCGCCGCGGCGTTCGTGGCCAGGATCCCGGCGCCCATCGCGGCGTCGCCGATGGCCAGCCGGGTCGCGTCCCGCCAGCCGCTCGCGGCGAGCCGGGCGGCCAGGGGCCAGCCGGCGAGCGCACCGTCGGCCGAGCCGGCGACGGCCTCGACGAGCGCGGCCGACACGAGGAGTGGCAGGTGGCTGATGGCCGCCGTCGCGGCGTCGTGCTCGGCCGCGCTCAGGGTGATCGGGCGGGCGCGACAGGCGACCGCGAGCGCCTCGACGCGCCGGACGTCCTCCTCGCGCGCGAGCGCGCCCGGCACGACGACCCACGGCCGGTCGGCGAACAGCCCGGCCGTGCCGCTCTCGTAGCCGACGGTCTCGCGGCCGGCCATCGGGTGGCCGCCGACGAAGGGCAGCCCCAGCGCATCGGCATGAGCGACGATCGCCCCCTTGGTGCTGGCGACGTCGGTCACCGTCGCATCCGCCGGCAGGGCCGCGCGGAGCGGCCCGGCGAGCTCGGCGAGAAGATCGAGACAGGCGAGCGGCGGCGCCGCCAGCACCACCAGGTCGGCCTGCGCGAGCGCCGCCGCGGGCGAGGCGGCCGCGACGTCCAGGACGCCGTCGGCGAGCGCCTGCTCCGGACCCCTCCCCGTCGGGCTCCACGCCGCGATCGAGTCGACCTGGCCGCTCGAGCGGGCCGCGCGCGCGATGGACCCGCCGATGAGGCCGAAGCCGAGGAGCGCCAGGCGCACGCCGGTCGGTCCGCGGCCTAGCCGCGACCGTCGCCCGCGCGCCCGGAGCCGGACGCTCCCGGGGGCTGGCGTCGCTGCCCGTGGCGCCGCTCGTCGACACGTCGCTCGAGGGCATCCGGCGGCCCCGGGTCATCGGGCGGGTTCTGCCGCCGGATCGTGGATCGCCGTTCCACCTCGCGTCGCTCGAGGCGGAGGAACGCGCCGCAGCGAGGACAGCGACGCTCCTCCGCGAAGAGCGCCTCGAGCGGTGCGACGGTGTACAGCTGGCGGCCGCAGCGGAAGCAGGCGAGCCGGGGCATGTCAGACGCGCGGCAGCGCCGCCTGAGCCTCCTTGACGCGCTCCGCTGGGTACTCGTAGTCCTCGAGCGTCCCGTTGAGGTAGCGCTCGTACGCCGACAGGTCGAAGTGCCCGTGGCCACACAGGTTGAACAGGATGACGCGCGCCTCGCCGGCCTCCCGGGCCGCGAGCGCCTCGTCGATCGCGACCTTCAGGGCGTGGGTCGGCTCGGGAGCCGCGAGGATCCCTTCGGTCCGCGCGAACAGCACGCCGGCCTCGAAGCACGCCCGCTGGTGGACGCTCCGAGCCTCGATGAAGCCGTGCTCCTTGAGCAGGGACACGAGCGGCGACATGCCGTGATAGCGCAGGCCGCCGGCGTGGATCGGCTCGGGGATGAAGTCGTGGCCGAGCGTGTACATCTTGGCCACCGGCGCCATCTTCGCCGTGTCGCCGTAGTCGTACGCGTAGAGCCCGCGGGTCATCGACGGCGCCGCCTCGGGCTCGGCGGCGATGACGCGGTAGCGTGCGCCCTCGCGGAAGTTGCGCCCCAGGAACGGGAAGGTCAGGCCGGCGAAGTTGGAGCCACCGCCGGTGCAGCCGATGATCGTGTCGGGCTCCTCGCCCGCCATCGCGACCTGCTCCAGCGCCTCGAGGCCGATGACGGTCTGGTGGAGCAGGACATGGTTCAGCACCGAGCCGAGCGCGTACTTCGTGTCATCGCGCGTGGCCGCGTCCTCGACAGCCTCGCTGATGGCGATCCCGAGCGACCCCGGGCTGTCGGGCGTCTCGGCCAGGACCCGGCGACCGTACTGGGTGGTTGGCGAGGGGCTCGCCACCACCTCCGCCCCGTACGTCTCCATGAGGACCCGCCGGTAGGGCTTCTGATCGTAGGAGGCGCGGACCATGTAGACCTTCACCTCGAGGCCGAAGACCGCGCCGGCGAACGCCAGTGCGCTGCCCCACTGTCCGGCCCCGGTCTCCGTCGCCAGGCGCCTGACCCCCTCCTGCTTGTTGTAGAACGCCTGCGCCAGGGCGGTGTTCGGCTTGTGGCTGCCGGCGGGGCTGCCGCCCTCGTACTTGTAGTAGATGTGGGCCGGCGTATCGAGCGCGCGCTCGAGGCGCCGGGCACGGTAGAGCGGGCTCGGCCGGTAGAGCCGGTAGGCATCGCGGACGGGCTCGGGGATCTCGACCTCGCGGTCCGTGCTGACCTCCTGGCCGATGAGCGCCATCGGGAAGAGGGGCGCCAGGTCGTCCGGCCCGAGCGGACCGAGCGTGGCCGGGTGGAGGTACGGCGCCGGGGCCACGGGAAGGTCGGCCGCGATGTTGTACCAGGCCCGCGGGATGCGATCCTCATCGAGGACGAACTTGGTGCGGCCGGTGTCCTTCGCCATCGGGGGTCTCCATGTGCCGCCACGCGCGGCTGTCGTCTCGTCGGGTCCCCTCGACGTCGTCAGCTGCCCGGGCGGCCCTGACGACGGCGGGCCACGAGCCTAGCGCCCCGCCGGCCCCGAGGCAACCGCGACCGCGCTGGACGCACCCGGCGGCGGATCCCGTCGGCGGCCGCGGCGATGGCCGCGAGACCCGGCAGGACGACACCGAAACCGTTGCTGGGCGCGCCGTGGCTCGGCGGTCGCTCGCCCGGGCGGCACGGCCGCTCCTTTGGGCCGGGCGACTTCTCGTGGCCTGGCGGGCCGTCGACCGATCCCGGGCACGGGGGTAGCGCCTTCTCGGTGGCGGGTGTGACGGGCGAGGGCGAGGGCGACGGCGGCACGGGGGGGCGACCCGACGGAGGTGCCGGCGAGGGCGATGGTGGCGCCGCTGGACCGGGCGACGCGGGACCGGATGGGGCGCCGGTGGGCGGCGCGCTCGGCGGCGCGATGCTCGTCGGCGCCGGGTTCGTCGAGGGACCCGGATTCGATGCCCCTCCGCCGGGCGGGGGCGTGGTCACGACCGCCACCGGGCCGGCCGGGCTGGGCTCGGGGAGGGGCGACGCAGCGGGCGACGACGGCGACGGCGCCACCAACGGCGAGGGCTCGCCCGGCGATGACGGCTCGGGCATGGCGCTCGGCACGGACGATGAGGAAGCCGGGGTTGATGGCGCCTGCGGCGACCCCGCCGCCGCGATCGGCGGCGTCGGACCGCTCGACGGGACCCCGGGTGTCGTTCGCGGTGCCAGGCCGGAGCCCCCGAGCAAGCCGACCGACAGGCCGACGGCGACGAGGAACACGTTGAGGACGCCAAGGGCGACCACGAGCCGGGCACGCTGCGCGGACGACACGGCGATACGCGCTCCTCCTGACCGACGCCTGTCGACACCGGGGTGGCCGTCGGGTCCGGCCGATGGTAGCAGAGCCGGCCCATCGCGGGCCGGTCCGTCGTCAGGTCGGGAACGCCACCTCCAGCAGGCGTTCATAGCGCGCCGGCCCGCCCCCGGTGTGGCTCTCGAAGAGAGCCAGCGATCCGGCCCGCCAGGCCGTCGAGAAGCCCTGCGCGGCGGACAGCAGCGCCCCGGCCGTTCGCGGACCCGCCCGCACGCCGTCCGCACGGGCGAGGGTCAGATGCGCCTGGAACGGCCGATGGTCGACCGGCCAGCCGTCCGCCGCCAGCTCCCTCCCGAGCTCGGCCGCCAGGGCCGCGAGCTCCGCCTGCCCATCGATCACCCCGAGCCAGAGCACGCGCGGCCGTCCGGGAGCCGGGAACGCGCCGGCGCCGCCGATCCTGATGTCGAACCCATGGGCCCGGAGGGCCGCCGCCCGCACCGCCGCCTCGATCCCCGGGATCCGCTCCGGCGCCGTCGCGCCGAGGAACCGCAGGGTCAGATGGAGGCCGTCGAGGCGGACCCAGCGGACCTCCCGGCCCGACCCCTCGACGGACGACCGGACGCGCCCGACGAGCTCGGCGACCGCCAGGCAGCTCTCCGGCGGCAACGCCACCGCAACGAAGAGACGGTGGAGGTGGTCCTCGTCGACGGGCGGGATCACGGCGTCCCGCATCCCGGGTCCGGCGCCGTCTCCCGCAGCCAGCGCCCACGGTCCGCTCGCAGGATCTCGTGGGCGCGGTCGAGCTCCCGCCAGCCGAGGACCTCGGTCGCCTTGTTCTCGAGCAGCTTGTATGTCTGGAAGAAGTGCTCGATCTCGATCAGGCGGTGCGGGCGGACCTGTTCGAGCCGGGAGATGTGCGACTGGTGAGGGTCGCCGAGGGCGACGCACAGGACCTTGAAGTCGAAGCCGTTCTCGTCGCTCATCTCGAGCCCGCCGATCGGGCGGGCCCAGACGTGGCAGCCGGTGAACGTCGGCTCATCGATGACGAGCAGCGCGTCGGTGTGGTCCCCGTCCTCGGCGCGGGTCCCCTCGATGAACCCGTAGTCGAAGTTGTAGAAGACCGCCGACGAGAGCACCCGGTCCAGCCGGAAGACGCCGGCCCGCTCGTCGAACTCGTACTTGTTGCGGCTGCGCCCGGGGATCTCGACGACGATCTCGACGACGTCGGGGAAGGCGGCGGCGCGCTCCTCGGTCATGCTCGAACGATACCGCGACGGAGGACGGCGCCCTCAGCCGTGGCTGGCCGGTCGCTCCCCATGGGGCCGAGGCGAGGCTCCCGCGAGCCATCGGCGCGCGGCCTCAGTCGTTGTAGAGGCGCTCCTCGATGAGCTTCTCCTGGACCGTCCGCCCGTTGGGATCGAAGCAGGAGAACTCGAAGTGCTTCTCGAACTCGAGGTCGACGTTGTCCTGGCCGCCGCGGTTCTTCTCCACCGAGAGCACGATCCAGTCCCGGAAGCGCTGCGCCTGGTACGGGTTGAACTCGATGTTGACCTTGGCGACGATGTTGTACTTCTCGTTGAGGATCACGATGATGTCGGCCTCGTAGTTGATCGCCGACGAGCCGCGCAGGTGGAAGTTGCGCAGGCGAGAGGCCTTCAGGCCCTCCTTGTCGGCGGCCACGATGGCGATCATCGGCACGGACTCGGACAACGCGATGTCCTTGAGGCCGTTGATGACGAACGTCACCTTCTCCGTCTCGGTGGCCGGCTCGGGGATCTGCGGGACCTTCTGCATGTAGTCGACCACGACGAGCAGCCGCCGGTCGCCCGACAGGGCCCGGTGCTGCTGGACGAGCCGGCGGATGTTCTCGACGGTGCTCGCCGTGGCCGAGCCGCGGAGCAGGAAGAGGTTCTGGCCGTAGCGGGCGATCCGGTCGAGCGACGGGCGGAGGCGCGGGTTCGAGGCGAGCTGAGGTCCACCGCTGCCCTCGGCCATCCAGGTCCCGAGGATCTCCTTGCGCACGTCCTGGATCTTGATGGCGCCGGTCTTGTGCGGCAGGTGTGCGAGCGCCGACTCCATCGCGATGATGCGGTTGAGGAGGTAGTGCTCCTCGTGCTCGAAGCAGACGTACAGGACGTTCGCCTGGCCACCGGAGGCGACGTTGCGGGCCATCTGCAGCGCCATGGTGGTCTTGCCGGTGCCCTGGGCGCCGCCGATCAGGAGGAGCTCGCCCGGCCGCAGCCCGGTGCCGATCGTCTTGTCCAGCGGCGTGAACCCGAGCGGGACCGGCTGATACTCGCCGATGTCGCCGCTGGTCACGCGATCGTTCAGATCGACGAGCACGTCCAGCGCCGAGCGCGGGACCATGCTGCCGTTGTCCGTGTCGAGGCGCCAGGCCTGCCTGGCCGCCCCGGTCGTCTCGAGCTCGGTGCTCACGCGCCAATGACCTCCCCGTAGCGGCGGACCGGGCCGATGGTAGCACCGCCGTCGACGCGATCCTCCCACGACCCGGTGCGTCGGCGCTCCCGCCTGAAAGTACCGCCCGGCCCGATCATCGGCGAGGCAGGGCCGCGACCTCCTCCCAGAACCGGGCGAGGGCCCGGATGCCACGCTCGAAGTTGTCGAGCACGAGCGCCTCGTCCGGGGCATGGGCCCGGCAATCGGGATTCATGAACCCGAGCAGGAATGGCGGCGAACCCAGGATCGGCTCGAAGACGGCGGTCACCGGCACCGAGCCCCCCTCGCGGATGTACAGCGGCGCCCTGCCCCAGACGGCCTCGATCGCCCGAGCCGCGGCCTGGGTCACCGGGTGGTCGATGGCCGTGCGGCCCGGCCGACCCGTGCTCAGCTCGTGGACCTGGACGCGGACGCCCGGCGGCGCGATGTCGAGCACGAACGAGCGGATCGCCTCGAAGACCCGGTCCGGGTCCTGGTCGGCGACGAGCCGGGCGCTGACCTTGGCGTGCGCCTCGGCCGGGATGATCGTCTTCGGCCCGTCCCCGGTGAAGCCGGACCAGATGCCATTGACGTCGAGCGTGGGCCGGGCCGACCGCCGCTCGAGCGTCGTGAAGCCGGCCTCGCCACCCAGCGCCGGGGACCCGGTCTCCTCGAGGAAGGCCGCCTCGTCGAACGGGAGGTCGGCGAGCGTCGCCCGGTCGCGCTCGGTCAGGGGCAGGACGTCGTCGTAGAAGCCGGGCACCCGGACCCGACCGTCCGGGCCCTTCAGCGCCGCCACGATCTCGCACAGGACGTTGGCCGGGTTGACGATCGCCCCGCCGTACATCCCCGAATGAAGGTCGACCGACGGACCGCTGACGTCGATCTGCACGTAGCACATGCCGCGCAGGCTGACGGTCAGCGCGGGCCGGTTCCCGTCGAAGAAACCCGTGTCGCTGACCACCGCGAAGTCCGCGGCCAGCCGGCCGCGGTTGGCGGCCAGCCACGACTCGAGGTTGACCGACCCGGACTCTTCCTCGCCCTCGAAGATGAGGCGAAGGTTCACCGGCAGGCTGCCGCGTGTCGCGAGGAGCGCCTCGGCGGCCCTGATGAGCATGTGCACGTGGCTCTTGTCGTCGGCCGCGCCCCGGGCCAGGACGCGGCCGTCACGGACGATCGGCTCGAACGGCGCGCGGGTCCACTGGTCGAGCGGGTCCACCGGCTGGACGTCGTAGTGCGCATAGCCCAGGATCGTCGGCGCCCCCTCCGCGTGCAGCCAGTCGGCGTACACGACCGGGTGTCCGCCCGTCTCCGCGACCTCGACGTGCTCGAGGCCGGCCTCGCGCAGCTCGGCCGCGGCCGATTCCGCCGCCCGACGGCAGTCCTCCGCATGGGCGGGGATGCCCGAGACGCTGGGGATGCGGAGGAAGTCGAGGAAGCGATCGAGGCGCCGGCCCGCCGAGGCCTGGAGATACGCCTCGAGGGCGGCGTCGGGCTGGCTGGCGGGCGCGGTCGAGCCGGTCATCGGGCCTCCTTCGGTGGGTCCGGGCCATTCTACGGTCGGGTCAGGCCGGCCGGGCGACCGCCGCCCGGGGATCCCCCGCACGGCCCCGGAAACGAGGACGGGCGGGCCGTGAGGCCCGCCCGCTCTGGGGGTCGAGTCGATGGGCCGGTCAGGCGGGGCTGGGGCTCGGGGCCGGAGCCGCCGCCGGCTGGGCGGTCAGCTGGGGCATCGCCCCGTGGATGTTCTCCTTCGGCGGGAGGTCGGCGAAGAGCTTCTCGAACCCCTCCGCGTCCACCGTCTCCTCGGCGATGAGCTTCTCGGCCAGGGCCTGGAGCTTGGCCCGGTGGGTCGTCAGGACTTCCGAGGCCCGCTCGTAGGCCCGGTCGATGATCGCCCGGACCTCCTCGTCGATCTGCTTCGCGACGTCGTCGCTGTAGTTGCGCTGCTCGCCGATCTCGCGGCCGAGGAACACCAGCTCGTCGCGCTTGCCGAAGGCGAGCGGGCCGAGCCGGTCGCTCATGCCGAACTCGGTGACCATCCGGCGAGCGAGGTCGGTCGCCTTCTCGATGTCGTTCGAGGCGCCGGTCGTGGTGTCCCCGAAGATCAGCCGCTCGGCGACGGTGCCGCCCAGCAGCCCGGCGATCTTGTCCTCGAACTCGGTCTTGCTCTGGAGGTAGCGGTCCTCGACCGGCAGGGCCATCGTGTAGCCGAGCGCCATGCCCCGGCTGATGATGGTCACCTTGTTCACCGGGTCGCACTTGGGCAGGATCCGCTGGACGACGGCGTGACCGCCCTCGTGGTAGGCGATGATCGCCTTCTCGGCATCCGAGATGACCCGGCTCTTGCGCTCGGGACCGGCGACGATGCGCTCCAGCGCCTCCTGGAACTCGGACATCCCGATGACCTTCTTGTTCCGACGCGCGGACAGGATGGCCGCCTCGTTCACGAGGTTGGCCAGATCCGCCCCGGAGAAGCCGGGCGACTGCCGGGCGACGCCTTCGACATCGATCGACTTGTCGAGCGGCTTGCCCTTGGTGTGGACCCGCAGGATCGCGACGCGGCCCTTCATGTCGGGTCGATCGAGGATCACCTGGCGGTCGAAGCGGCCGGGCCGCAGGAGCGCCGGGTCGAGCACGTCGGGACGGTTCGTGGCGGCGACGACGATCACGTTCGTGTTCGTGTCGAAGCCGTCCATCTCGACGAGGATCTGGTTGAGGGTCTGCTCGCGCTCGTCGTGGCTGCCGCCGAGGCCAGCGCCGCGCTGCCGACCGACCGCGTCGATCTCGTCCACGAAGACGATGCACGGGGCGTTGCGCTTGGCCTGGTCGAACAGGTCGCGGACGCGGCTGGCCCCGACGCCGACGAACATCTCGACGAACTCCGAGCCCGAGATGCTGAAGAACGGGACGCCGGCCTCACCGGCGACCGCCCGGGCGAGCAACGTCTTGCCGGTCCCCGGAGGCCCGACGAGGAGCACGCCGCGCGGGATGCGCGCCCCGAGGGTGTTGAACTTCTCGGGGTACTTCAGGAACTCGACGACCTCCTGGAGCTCGGTCTTGGCCTCGTCGACCCCGGCGACATCGGCGAACGTCACGACCGTCTTGTTGCCCAGGAACATCCGGGCGCGGCTCTTGCCGAACGACAGGGCCTGGTTATTCGTCCCCTGGGCCTGTCGCATCATGAACAGGATGAACCCGCCGATGAGAATGAGCGGGAGCAACCCGGTCAGGATCAACCCGAGCCACGAGGTGTCAGGCGCCTTCTCGGCCGTGAAGACGCTCCCCGAGAGCTGGACACCGCCGTCCTGCGCAGCCGCCTTCATGTCCGAGAGAACGGGCGTCAGGACGGTCGGCACGACGGTCGTGTAGGTGATGTTGTCGCTCGTCTTGACCGACAGGGTCTGGTCCTGCTGGGTGACGGTGACGACCTTGCCGGCCTTCACGTCCTCCAGGAACGCCGAGTAGCCCTTGCTCGCCTGCTGGGGCGTCTGCAGCAGCCAGGTGTAGAGCAACGCCACCGTGCCCACCACCAGGACGAGCATCACGATGCCGTTGCGGAAGAACTTCGCGTTCAACGAGGGATCGCCTCCGGATCGACTGGTCGGCGCGGGGCGCCGTCCACCAGTCGAGTATAGCGTCGCCAGTCTTGATGTCCGTTGAACGACGGGTCATCGCGCTGCGACGTTCGTACCAAGAGTACGGCCGAAGCGTGGCGACGGATGGTGCCGCGCGGTTAAGAACGCGCTACCTGAGGCGAAAGGCGACGAACGGGGCGCGGTCGAAGCGGCCTGGGCCAACGGGGGCGCACCCCCCGACCCGGCGGCGGTCGCGAACTCCCGAGGAGATCGTCCTCGGTCGTCGAGTCGGCGATCGTCCGACCTGTACGGCGTAGGTCGATGGCCGGACCTGCCTTCCTAGCGCAGCGAGTCGATCGACGCGGTCGCGGCGATCCCTTCGACGCTGCGCGCCAGTTCCAAGTCCAGGGTCACGAACGCGTCTGCCTGCAGCTGAGTCAGTGCAACGTACTCGGCGTCGTAGGTCGAGGCCCATCCCAACCGATCCGCCAGGTCCCAGGCCCGACGCCGGAGCACGGCGTCGCCGAGGAGCCTGATCGGCATCCGCCCGATGCGGGTGAGGCGGTCGCGCGCGACGTCGGCCGGGATCTCGCCCCGCTGGACGGCCTCGTGCAGAGCCGACAGCGTTTGGGAACGAAGGAGCGTCGGTGCGAGGAGCTTGTGCGCGCCTGGGACCTCGACCCCCGCGCTCGCCAGGTGGAGGACGGCGCCGGCGTCGACGACGAACCTTGTCATCGGGTACCTCAGATCGGGTGCAGGAGCGTCACAACACTACCGTTGCGCCCTGCACGGTCGACACCTGCGGCGCCGCAGGGCACGCGCTCAAGCGGGACGCCTGGACCCCATGGACGAGGCGCTCGCCCGCGTTGCTACGTAGGTTGCTACATTCCGGGTTAGCCAGGGCCCCTCTGGTCGCTCCGGAGGGGCCGTTTCGTGCGTGGGAGGTTGGTAGTCGAGACCGGTCGGTATGCGAACCGCACGACGGGATCAATCCGGCGATCGCTGGCCGTAGTTCGCCCGTCTCGGCGCGTCTGATCTGGTCGGGGCGAGAGGAGTAGAGCCGAGCCCTTACGGGTGAAGGTTCGAGTGGCGACCGACCGAGAGCCGACGGCCCTCGCTCGGTCAGCCTAAGAGGAGCTGCGCTTCTCGGGTTCCACACCCAGGATTGCCTTTGCACCCTTGGATCGCCGATGATCTTGCAGAGGGCGACCTAGTTGTGCGCCGTGGTCTCGGGCGAGATACGTCTCGGTTCAGGCGACCGCGTATAGCAGGCGCGGCGCGTCGACTCCCTTGAGCTCACGAGCACCGCGATCGACCAGATCGATGCCCGAGCCGGCGATGAGGTCGCGGACAGTGCTCGTGACCAGGACCTCGTCTGGCGCGGCGAGCGCCACCACACGCGCCGCGACGTGAACCGAGATGCCGCGCACCCCGCTGCCGGCGAGCTCGACCTCGCCGGTGTGGATGCCAGCTCGGATGCGCAGGCCGAGTGCACGCGCCATCCGTCCGAGTGCCTGAGCGCATCGGATCGCCCGCGTCGGACCCTCGAATGTCGCGAGGAGACCGTCTCCGGCGCGGTCGACCTCGCGCCCGCCGTAGGCCAGCAGCTCCGAACCGACGCGCGCGTAGTAGCGTTCGAGGAGATCCCGCCAGGCTGCGTCGCCCAGCCTGCGCGCTAGCTCGGTCGATCCCACGACATCGACGAAGAGAATCGTCGCGAGCACGCGCGTCGATGGAGTCGGCCCACGCACGCCCGTCAGGAAGCCCCGGACCTCGGCCACGAATTCCGGTGCGATGTCCGACAGGCTATGAGTGTCGCCGGGAAGCTCGACGAACTTGGCGCCCGTTATGTGCGCCGCGAGATCGCGTGCCGCCTCGACGTTCGCCACAGGGTCGCCAGTCCTATTGATGACGAGCGTCGGAACGGAAACCGTCGGCAGGATGTCCCGAACATCGATCTGCGCGTTCATCTCTTCGAGGGCGATGATCGCCCGCGGGCTCGCGCCTGCCTGCGCGTACCGAACGAACCACTCGAGGAGTGCCGGATCGACACCGCGGCCGAGACCGGCGCCGGGTCCGAACAGATACTCTGTCGACGGCCAGCCGGTCCGGAGATCCGCCATCATGCGAGCCTCGTCCTCGGCGCTCAGGCCCCACGGGTAGTCTGCTGTTTGCGTCCACCGTGCTTGGCAGCCGACGACCACGAGCGCCTGGGTCCGCTCGGGATGCAACGCCGCGAACATAATCGCCATCGAACCGCCCTCCGACACCCCGATGATCGCTGCTCGCTCGCTGCCGGCGGCGTCCATGACCGCGCGAATGTCGTCGGCCCGTTCCTCGAGCGTCGCGGCATCGGTCG
>JAPVSP010000263.1:0-5126 GCA_047519685.1 Chloroflexota bacterium | reverse complement strand
GCGCGGACCGGTGAGGCAGGATCCGGCAGGCTGCCCAGCACGACGAGGAGCGCGGCGAGAACGCCGGGCAGCACGGTACGACGCATGTCGACATGCTGGCCTCCCGGTCGAACGGGTCACAACCACCCGGCTCTCCTATGTCCCGCGACACCCTGGATAGCCCCAGCGGCCCATGTCTTCCCGGTACCCTGAGGGCATGCGCCCCCGCGTCTACCTCGGTCACGGCGCCAGTGGGACCGCGGCCAGCATGGCCCCGTTCGTCGAGGGGCTGCGGGCCCGCGGCTTCGAGGCGTTCGCCCTGGACCTGCCGAAGCGACGGGCCGAGGACGCGGTGCCCGCCCTCCTGGCGGCGGTGCCGGACGAACCCGGCGTCGTCGTCGGAGGCCACTCATACGGCGGGCGGGTGGCCAGCCTGGCCGCCGCGAGCGGCCGGCGATCCTTCGCCGGTCTCCTCTGCTTCAGCTACCCGCTCCATCGGCCCGGCCGGCCCGATCTCGAGGCCCGGTCGGCGCACTGGCCGGCCATTGCCTGTCCCGTGCTCCTCCTGTCGGGCGAGCGGGATCCGTTCGCCCGGATCGACCTGCTGCGTGCCGCCACGGGACGGCTGCGACATGGGGAGCTGATCTCGTACCCGGGACTGGGCCACACGGTCCGGCCGGTGCTCGACGACGCGCTCGACCGGGCGGCGGCCTTCCTGTCGAGACTGGTCGGACCATGAGCCGCCTCGAGACCGGGATCCCGCCCGACGCGCCGCCGCCTCGCTGCTGGTGGTCGCCGGGCGCGGCCCCGGACCCGCTGATGGCCCGCTACCACGACGACGAGTGGGGCGTCCCCGTCCACGACGACGTCGCCCTGTTCGAGCGGCTCGCCCTCGAGTCGTTCCAGGCGGGCCTGTCGTGGTCGACGATCCTCCACAAGCGTGACGCGTTCCGGGTCGCGTTCCGGGGATTCGAGCCCGGGGTCGTCGCGCGCTTCGACGATGCCGATCGCGCCCGGCTGCTGGCCGACGCCGGCATCGTCCGGAACCGGGCGAAGATCGAGGCCACCATCGAGAACGCGCGGCGGATCCTGGCGATCGTCGAGGACGAGGGCTCGTTCGACGCGTACCTGGCGCGGCACGTCCCGGGTCCGCCGGCACCCCGGCCATGGGGGGCGACGTGGCGCGACATCCCGGCCACCACGCTCACCTCGGACGCGCTTGCGGCCGACCTCCGGCGGCGGGGCCTCCGATTCGTGGGTCCGACGATCGTCTACGCGTTCATGCAATCGGTGGGCCTCGTCGACGACCACCTGCCCGGCTGCTTCCGTTATCGCGGCTGATCTGCGGCCGACGGCCGGACCGTGACAGCCAAGGTGTCACGGTCCCGGTCCAGCATCCCGGTCATGACGACGCAGACGCCTCCCCAGCCCGTTCCGCCGACGCTCATCGACTGTCCCTGGTGCGGGGCGCCCGTGGGGATCCGCCCGGAGGCGGCGGCCCTCGAGTGCGACGGGTGCCTCGTCCGCGTCGAGCTGGCGGTGGACGTGCCCCCGGGCGTCGGCCTGCGACGGGCGGCCGGCCCGCGTGCGCCCGCGTCGCGCATCCGGGTCGCCCATCGGCCGACCCGGCCCGCGGTGCCATCCGCAGCCTGACCGACGGGGGGCCGGATCGCCGGGCGACGCGAGCCGCGGCCTCGGTGCGCGCGTGGTGAGCGACGAGCCGCGCGCCTCGATCGCGGCTGCCGCCGCCACGACGGGGCGACCCGTCCGCGGAGTCGCCTCCCCGGGCCGGGGCCCCCCGGGCATACTCTCCGCAGGCGGGCGGGCACCGTGTCCTCGGCCCGCCGGGGGTCATGGCCATCGGAGGGTCGGATGGACGCGCGGAAGTACGTGGCGGAGTTCCTGGGCACGTTCCTGTTCTTCGCGATCGGGCTGACGGCCGTGCAGGGGCTCGGCGCCCTCGGCGCGCAGGATGCGCCGAAGCTGGTCGTCGTGCCGCTCGCCTTCGGTCTCGGGCTTCTGGCGGCGATCTTCGCGTTCGGCCACATCTCGGGCGGACACTTCAACCCGGCGGTCACGGTCGCCATGGCGCTCGACCGGCGGACCACGCCCATGGACGCGGTCGGCTACATCGTCGGCCAGGTCCTCGGCGCCATCCTGGCGGCCCTGCTGGTCCTCGTCCTCTTCGACCAGGCGGCCGTGAAGGCGACGATCACCCAGCCCGGCGCCGGCTTCGACGACCTCAAGGCGTTGATCCTCGAGGGCGTGCTGACGGCCGGCTTCGTGCTGGTCATCCTCGCCTCGACGAAGCATCAGCCGACGATCGCGGCTCTGGCGATCCCGCTGACGCTCGTCGCGATCCACGTCGTCGCCGTGCCGTTCACCGGGTCCTCGGTCAACCCGGCCCGCTCGATCGGGCCCGCGATCGTCGCCGGCGACTTGGACAAGCTCTGGATCTACATCGTCGCTCCGGTCGCCGGCGCGATCGTCGGCTGGGCCGTCTGGGCGGGCCTCTCGCCCGAGGGCACGCCGGCGGAGTCCTAGTCCGACCGCGGCCGGATCGGTCGAGTCGGCGCGGCCGAGCTCGGTCCCCGGAGCGAGGATCCGGACCCGGCCCGCCCCCGAGGACGACCCCGAGCGGGATCGCCGCCCGCGTCGCCCCGCCCGGCGAAGAGACGCAGGACGTGGCGGGCGACGCGACCGCGGATCTCCGTCAGGCCCGGGGCCGGCCGGCGCGCTCCAGCGCGTACCGCAGCAGCCCGACCTGGCTCATCGCGTCGGTGATCTCGCCCGCGTCGATCATCGCGAGCGCCTCGTCGAGCGGGACCCAGCGGAGATCGAGCTGCTCCGTGCCGTCCGGGCGGGCCTCGCCGGCGGCCAGGTCGGTCGCCAGGTAGAGCGCGCCGGACTCGTCGGTGACCGAGTTCGAGGTATGGACCCGGACGAGCTCACGCCACCGTCGCGCGGTGTAGCCGGTCTCCTCCGCAAGCTCGCGGCGGGCGCCATCAAGCAGCTCCTCGGCCTGCGGGACGCCGCCCTCGGGGATCTCCCAGCTGTACCGGTCGAGCGTGTAGCGATACTGGCCGACGAGCAGGACGCGGTCGGCATCGTCCACGGCGACGATCCCCACGGCCCGACCGTGGAAGTGCACGACGCCGTAGACGCCCGGCTCGCCGTCCGGCTGCGTCACCTCGTCGTGGTGGACGCGGATCCACGGGTTGTCATAGACGACTCGTCGGGAATGGCGGGTCCAGGGGTTGCTGGCACGGTCCGACATCGGCGGCATCGTAGCGGCCGGCGGGTGATCCGGCGCGGGGGACCTAGCCGAGCAGCAGGTCGCGGGCGATGAGCGCGGCGAAGCCGACGATCACGAGGTTCCCGGCCAGGCTCGTCGCCTCCCGGATGCGGGTCGAGGCATGGCGGTGGAGCAGGGCGCCGAAGGCCGCCAGGAGGAGCTGCCACGATGCCGAGGCCGCGCCAGCGGCGAGCGCGAACGTCGCCCGCTCGCCCGGCCCGCCGCGGATGGCCGGCAGGCCGAGCACGAGCGCCCCGAAGTAGGCGACCGTCATCGGGTTCAGCAGCGTGATGCCGAGGAACGTCGCGTACGTCCGACTCGCCGATCGGCCGGAGGCGGACCCGACCGGGCGCTCGGGCCCCGAGGGACGGAGGGCTCCCCGGAGCCCGCGGGCCGCGATCGCCAGGAGGACCGCGACCGAGGCCCAGCGCAGCGGCGACGCGACCGGGGCGAGCAGCTGGGCGACGCCCGACCCGAAGGCCGCCGCGAGCGACGCGTAGGCCAGGTCGGCCGATGCCGCGCCCAGTCCGGCGGCGGCCCCCAGGCGGAAGCCCCGCCGAGCCCCGGTCTCGATGATCAGGACCGCGACCGCGCCGACCGGGATGGCGATCCCGTAGCCCGCCGCGAGGCCCGCGGCCAGCGGGTCCGTCAGCGCCACGCGGGCCGTCGGCCTGGCGGTCGCCGCCCGCCGGGCGAGGCCGTCAAGGGGTGCGTCGGGGAGCCCGACGGCGGGCCGCGGCCGGCGTGTCGAGGAACTCGAGCCATCGCTCGGGACGCTCGAGGTCCAGCCCGAGCCCGCGGGCGAAGATCGAGCCTGCCCTCCGGAGGGTCGGCCCTGCGTCGGCGAGGACGTCGAGCAGTCGCGGCTCGGCGACCACGGGGACCCCCTCGATCGGCGCGAGCGGGACCATCGTCGGGTCGGGCGGGCCGTCGAGCCAGCGGACCGTCAGATCGCCGACCCGGACGGCCGTGCAACAGCGGCTCGAGAAGAAATCGATGACGATGGTCCGCCCGCGGCTCAGCGCGGCGAGCCGGCCACGCAGCGCCGAATCGAGCCCGATCGGGATGCGCGAGCGCGGGATCGGCTCACCGTGCCGGCCCGGCGCGAGGTCCCGCGAGCCGGTCACAGGCCGAGCGGCGCCAGGCCGGCCGCCAGCCGGGCGCGATGCGCCGGCGTCTCGAAATCGTGGACCGGGTGCGGATCGAGGGCGATCTCGGTCACATCGGCCCCCCGCCGGACGTAGGCGACCGGGTAGATCGCCCCGCTGCCGTCGGACTCGAGGGTCATCGCGACGGCGTCGCGGCCGCCGGTCCCGTCGAGGAACGCCGTGAGCGGCAGGATCCCCTCGTCGCGCGGCCCGGCGGACGGGTCCACGCTGACGACCCGCGCCAGGTAGGCCTTCTGGTGCCACAGCTCGGGCGCCCGTACCGCCTCGTCGAGCAGCCGATCGACGAGCGCGGCCGGCGCGATCGCGGGCCGCTCCGGCTCGATCCCGAAGTGCCGCCGCCCGATCTCGCGCGCGAGGATCCGCGCGTTGTACCGGTGCCCGTGGACGGCCCCCGAGTTGGCGGGGATGCCGTGCTTCTTCAGGCCACCCGAGCCCTGGGTGATGGTCCCGGCGAAGTAGATGCCCGGGACGGTCGCGCTCTCCCACCAGGCCGTCTGGGCTGGGAGGCGGCTCTGCCCGAACGTGGCCACGCCGAGCGCCGGCAGGTCGAGCAGCGGACAGGTGAAGCCGGTCGCCGAGATGACCTCGTCCGCCTCGACCGCCAGGTCGGCGCCGCCATCGGTCCGGCGGACGTGCACGACGAACGAGCCGCCCCCGGGCGCGGGCTCGATCCGCTCGATGGC
>JAPVSP010000262.1:0-2924 GCA_047519685.1 Chloroflexota bacterium | reverse complement strand
CATCGCGGGCTCGAGCGAGCTGAACGCGCGAGCGGCGGCCATCCGGACCCCGGCGGCGCCCGCGACCTCGTGGCAGAAGGCCTTCGACGTCTCGATCCGGGCGGCAGCCCGGGTGGGCCCGAAGACCGGGATCCCGGCCTCCACGAGGGCGTCGGCGACGCCAGCCTGGAGGGGCGCCTCCGGGCCCACGACGACCAGCTCGGCCGAGACCGCGCGGGCCGCCCCGACCACGGCGGCCGGGTCGAGCGGATCGACGGTCGGGAGGCATCGGACGCGCGGTTCCTCCGTCATCGCGTCACTGCCGGGAGCGACGACGACCTCGTTCCCGCCGGGCTCGGCCGCCAGCTTCCAGGCCAGGGCGTGCTCCCGACCGCCGGAGCCGAGCAGGAGCGTCCGGATCGGCGCGATCAGCGGCACGGGCGTCCACCCCGGCGTGTCCCAGCGCGCGCGGGGGTCCGGCGGGTCCCGGCGCGAGCGAGGGTCCGGCGGGTCCCGGCGCGAGGTGGGATGCCGAGCCTCACCGTCCCCGTCACGACGGCACCCCGGCGGTCCGGTGGCGCATCGGCCGCCACGCCCGCTCGATCGTCTGCGTCCGCTCGGGCCCGACCGAGACGAGGACGATGGGCACCGCGGCGTGCTCCTCGAGCGCCGTGACATAGCGCCGGGCGTTCTCGGGCAGGTCGGCGAGGGAGCGGACCTCGTGGAGCTCCTCCTCCCAGCCGGCGAAGGACTCGAACACGGGCGTCGCCCGCGCGAGCAGCTCGGCGGACGACGGCCAGGCCTCCACGCGCCGGCCGTCGATCTCGTAGGCGACGCACAGCCGGAGCTCGGGGATCCCGGACAGGATGTCGAGCTTGTTCAGCATGATGCTCGAGACGCTGTTGACCGCGACGGCATAGCGCAGCGGGACGGCGTCGAACCAGCCCACGCGCCTGCGTCGCCCGGTCGTCGTGCCGACCTCGTGGCCGCGGGTCGCGATGAGGTCGCCGAGCTCCCCGTCGAGTTCCGTCGGGAACGGCCCCGCGCCGACCCGGGTCGCGTAGGCCTTCATGACCCCCATGACCTCGTCGACCTGGAGCGGACCGATCCCGCCGCCGGTGCACGCGCCGCCCGCCACCGGGTTCGAGGAGGTGACGAACGGGTAGCTGCCGTGGTCGAGGTCGAGCAGGGTGCCCTGGGCACCCTCGAGCAGGACGTGGTCCCCGCGCCGCAGGGCGTCCTGGACGAGCCAGGTGGCGTCCGCCAGGTGGTCGCGCAGCCGCTCGCCCCAGGCCGCGGCCCGCTCGACGAGCGGCTCGACCGCGAACTGGTCGAGCCCATGGACGACCGCCAGGAGCGCGTTCTTCTCGGGCAGGACCCGCTCGAGCTTCGCCCGGACCACGTCGGGCTCGAGCAGATCCTCCATCCGGAGCCCGGTGCGGGACGCGCGATCGGCGTAGGCCGGGCCGATGCCCCGCTGGGTCGTGCCGACCTTCGCGCCGCCGAGCTGCGCCTCGCTCGCCCGATCGAGGGCGACGTGGTAGGGCATGATCACGTGCGCCGCGCGGCTGACCCGGACCTTCGAGACCTCGATCCCCCGAGCCGTCAGGCCGTCCAGCTCGGCGATCAGGGTCGCCGGGTTGACGACCACGCCGGAGCCGATGACCGACGTGATGTGGGGGTACAGGACGCCTGACGGGACCAGGTGGAGCTTGAAGACCTCGTCACCGAGGACGACGGTGTGGCCGGCGTTGTCCCCGCCCTGGTAGCGAACGACCATCGCGACCTGCTCGGCGAGGAAGTCCGTCGTCTTGCCCTTGCCCTCGTCCCCCCACTGCAGCCCGACGATCACCGTGGCGGGCATCTAGACGCCCTCAGCGGGAATCGAAAAGGCCCCCGGCCTGGAGGCCCGGGACCTGGATACACGCCGCCCTTGGCTCGCCGGAGGCCCGGCGAGGGACCGGATCGAAGGTGCTCGGCCGCTCCGCGGGAGCAGCGTCGCGCCTTCCTCGAGCAACGGCAGTTCTCCTTCCCGGCGGGCGCCGCCCGCGCTGTCGAGGAACGCGCGGAGTATACCAGCGGGCCCGCGGCCGACGCGGTCGTCCGGCGATGTCGCGGGCGATCGCGGCCGATCGTCGGACGGCCCCGCGGGCCCGGCCGACGGGTCCCGGGGCGGCCGACGCGGGGCCGGTAACGGCGGGTTGGACCCTCGATAAGGGCCGCGCGCTACCTTCGGGGCGCCCGTCGTCACCCGCCGAGCCGTCCGCCGACCAGGTGGAGTCGGCCAGGGCCGACCAGGAAGGAGATCGCACGCGTGAACAAGGTCATGTTGACGGGACGCCTGACGCGCGACCCGGAGCTCCGCGTGACGGCCAGCGGCAAGCCCGTCACGACCTTCAACGTCGCGACCCACGAGTACGCCGGCAAGGGCAAGGAGAAGGCCGAGTACCACACGATCGTGACCTGGGATCGCCTGGCCGAGATCTGCGGGCGCTATCTCGGGAAGGGTCAGCAGGTCGCGGTCGAGGGGCGGATCCAGACGCGCAGCTGGGACGATGACCGGGCCCAGCGCCACTGGAAGACCGAGGTCGTCGCCGCCAACGTCGAGATGCTCTCCGGCCGCACGAAGAAGGACTACCAGGCCGAGGTCGCGGCCGACTCCCTCGAGGCGCAGGCCGACCGGCTCGGCGTGGCTGAGGGGTCGGACGACGACGAGGATGAGGCGGAGGAAGCCTCCGAGACGGCAGCGTCCGCCGCCTGAACCGACCGTCACGACAGCGACCGGGGCGCGGTCCCCTCCCCCGACCCGGTCGGCCAACGTCGCGCCCCGGCGCCGGACCACCCGGCCGCCGGGGCCGACGTCCGCGGGCGACGCCTCCACAGTGCCGCCCGCGCCTGGCTCCACGGGTGGCGAAGGGCCCGGGGAGGGCGCCCTCGACGGGTGT
>JAPVSP010000261.1:0-9424 GCA_047519685.1 Chloroflexota bacterium | reverse complement strand
GTCATCCTGGCGGTGACCCTCGTGCAGTTCCGGCTGAAGCGACGCTGGGTGAGCTATGTCTAGCGGCGGTCGGGCTGCGTGGAGCGCCGTGAGGCCGCGCAGCGCGGCCCACCGCGCTCGGGCGCCGCTCCGACGGCGCCTGGCGCGCCTCGTGCTCTACGCCCTGCTCCTGGTGATCGCGCTCGTCATGCTCTTCCCGTTCGCCTGGATGCTGGCCACTTCGCTCACCCCTGACGCTCAGCTCTTCCTGACCCCACCGCGTCTCATCCCGTCACCGCTCCAGCCCGAGAACTACGTCCGCATCGCCGAGGCCTTCCCGCTCGGCCGGTTCGTGCTCAACAGCGTCATCGTCGCCGCCGCGTCGACGACCCTCCAGGTGGCGACGAGCGCTCTGGCCGCCTACGCCTTCGCCCGGTTCCGGTTCCCCGGCCGTGACGCACTCTTCCTGGTCTACCTCGCGACGCTCATGGTCCCCCTCCAGGTGACGATCGTCCCGCTGTTCATCGAGATGCGCTACCTAGGTTTCGTGAACAGCTACCCGGGCCTCATCCTGCCGGGTATCGCGTCGGCGTTCGGCACGTTCCTCCTGCGCCAGGCCTTCCTGGGCCTGCCGCGCGAGCTCGAGGAGGCGGCGTTCATCGACGGCGCCGGCCACTGGACGGTCTTCCGCCGCATCGTCCTGCCGCTCTCGCTGCCGGCCGTCGCGACCTTCGGCATCTTCGCCTTCATGGCCAGCTGGAACGGCTTCCTCTGGCCGCTCGTCGTCACCAGCTCCCAGGACCTGATGACGTTGCCGGTCGGCTTGTCGAACCTGCAGGGCCGCTACGAGACGGCCTGGAACCTGGTGATGGCCGGCGCCACGGTCAGCGTGATCCCCATCGTCATCGTCTACATCGTCGCCCAGCGGCATGTCATCCGCGGCGTGGCCCTGTCGGGCCTCAAGGGCTAGCTCCGCCGAAGCCAAGGAGGAGGCAGCGACTCAGGAGACGTTCATCGCGACCCACAGACCAGAAGGCCGCTGTCAAGGAGAGAACGACCCATGCGATCCAGGTTCCGCTGGTTCGGCGTCGCCGTCGCCAGCTCGCTGTTGGTGGCGGCGTGCTCGGGGGGCGCGTCACCGTCCCCGAGCACGCCCGCTTCGACGACCCCCACCGCCAGCGCAGCAGCAAGTCCCGCCGCCAGCCCGAGCGCCGAGGCCGTGAAGCTCACCTACTTTACGTTCTCGGCTGCGCCCGACCACCTCAAGGACCTCGACGCCATCGTGAAGGCCTTCGAGGCCAAGTACCCGAACGTCACCATCGACGTCCAGACCGCCGCCTACGACCAGTACTTCACGAAGCTTCAGACCGCGGTCGCCGGCGACACGGCGCCTGATACCTTCGAGCTCAACTACGAGAACTTCGTGACCTATGCCTCGGCCGGGTCGTTGCTGGACATCAGCTCGCAGGCGCAGGCGACGGCGGCCGGCTACTACCCGAAGGCGTATCAGGTGTTCCAGGCCGGTGGGAAGCAGTACGGGCTGCCCGAGAGCTTCAGCGACGTGCTGCTGTTCTACAACAAGGACCTCTTCGACGCCGCGGGCGTCGCCTACCCGACCGCCGATTGGACATGGAAGGACGAGCTGGCCGCCGCCCAGAGGTTGACCAACGCCAGCAAGGGCACCTGGGGAGACTTCCAGCCGGTCCAGTTCTTCGAGTTCTACAAGGTGCTCGCCCAGGCTGGCGGGCAGTTCTTCAACGCCGACAAGACCCAGGCCACCTTCAACGACGCCAAGGGCGTCGAGGCGGCCACCTGGCTGATCGACAAGGCGAACAAGGATCACGTCATGCCGACCACCGCCCAGATGGGCGGCCAGGACGACACGGCCCTGTTCAAGTCCGGCAAGCTGGCGATGTGGCACAACGGCATCTGGCAGTTCGCCGGACTCAAGGACGCCGCATTCAAGTGGGACGTCCAGCTCGAGCCCGGCAACGTCGCGAAGGCCCACCACTTCTTCGCCAACGCGGTGGTCGCCTCGGCCAAGACCTCGCATCCCACCGAGGCCTTCGAGTGGCTGAGCTTCCTCACCAGCGCCCCCGAGGCGGTCAAGGTCCGTCTCGACGCCAGCTGGGAGCTGCCGGCGGTGGCCGACCAGTCGCAGTTCGGGAGCTACCTGTCCCAGACGCCACCCGCCAATCGCAAGGCCGTCTTCGACGCCCTGTCCGACATCGTGGTGCCGCCGGTCATCGAGCAGGAATCCCAGCTCCAGGACATCGTCACCAACGCCCTGCAGGCCGCTCAGAGCGGCCAGAAGTCCGTGCAGGACGCCCTGAACGGCGCGGCGCAGCAGGTCGACGCGCTGCTCAAGTAGGCCCGCTCCGGGGCGAGGCGCGAGTCGCCTCGCCCCGGCCTAGCTCACTGTGAGACCGATGATCGTCTTCGATCCGCCGCGCCTCCGTGCCTTGGCCGAGCGCAGCGTCGCCATCATCCGCGCGAACCAGGCCCCTGGCGGGGCCTATCTCGCCTCACCATCCTTCCCGGTCTATCGCTACAGCTGGCTGCGCGATGGCGCCTTCATCGCCGACGCGATGAGCCGAGCCGGGGACACCGGATCGGCCGAGTCCTTCTTCGGCTGGTGCGACCGCGTGCTCCGCGCCCACGGCGAGCGGATCGAGCGACTCCTCGCCCGCCACGCCGCCGGCGAGCGGATCGGCCTGGCGGAGTTCATGCCGACGCGCTTCACCCTCGAGGGTGGCGAGGCGGGCGGCGAGTGGACCGACTTCCAGCTCGACGGCTACGGCGCCTGGCTGTGGGCTCTCGATGCCCATGCCCGCCGCCACGGCCGCCCGGTCGAGCCCTACCTGGCCGGTGCGGAGCTATCGGCGCGCTACGCGGCTGCCTTCTGGGCACACCCGAGCTACGACTGGTGGGAGGAGCACCCGGACCATGTTCACGTCTCGACCCTGGCGGCCCTCTGTGCCGGGCTCCGGGCAGCCGCCGGATGGATGAAGCTCGCGCGCGAGCGGCGTGAGACCTTCGCCATGTCGGCCGAGGCCATCCGGGAGCGGATCCTCGACGACGCGCGACGCGCCGGCCACCTGACGAAGTGGCTGGGTAGCGAGGCGGTCGACGCGAGCCTGGTCGCGGCGGCCACCCCCTTCGACGTGCTCGGTGCCGACGACCCGCTGATGCGAGCGACGGTCACCCAGATCGAGGACGGCCTGGTCCACGACGGCGGCGTCCACCGTTACGCCACCGACTCCTACTACGGCGGCGGGGAGTGGCTGATCCTGGCGGCCTTCCTGGGCTGGCATCAGCTGCGCACCGGCCGCACTGACGACGCTCGCGCCGAGCTGGGGTGGATCGCCGCGCAGGCCACCGCGGACGGCGAGCTGCCGGAGCAGACCGATCGCCACCTGCTGGCGCCGATCGCCCGCCAGGGCTGGATCGGGCGTTGGGGTCCGGTCGCGACCCCGCTGCTGTGGTCGCACGCGATGTACCTCACCCTGGCACTGGAGCTCGGCGTGGTCGCGGCCCCGGTGGTCGGCCGGTGATCCGACACCGTCCCCTCGGCCTCGGCCACCCGTACCGGACCGAGCCGGATCAGCGGGTGCCGGCGCAGCCCGTGGCCGGTGACCCGATCGAGCTGCGCGCCACGACCGACGCCGCGGTGCAGGGTCTCGTCGCCGAGTTGGAGGTCGAGGGCTGGCCCTCTCGACATCGCATGGCACGCTGCGACCCATCGGCGGAGGCGCGGACACCGGCCGGGAGCGGCCACCTCGCCGAGGCGGCCCGGCGCGCGGGTGGCCGGGGACGACGGGCATGGACGGTCCGGCTGGATCCGCTCCCCGCAGGCACCCGGCTGGGCTACCGCTTCGTGGCCTCGGACGGTCGGCGGACGCCTCGCTTCGAGGTGACCGTCGCCGGCTGGCGGACCGACGGGGGTCGCCTCGTCGTCGAAGGTCCCGGCGCCGAGGGGCGGCTCGCGGCCGGTGCGGCCTGGCTTCGCGCCGAGGGTGGCCCCCTGCGCGCCCGCTTCTGGTTGCACCTCGAGCCGGGCGCGCACGTGATCGGCTTCGGGGAGCGCTTCGACCGCCTCGACCAGGCCGGCCAGCGGCTCGACGCGGTGGTCTTCGAGCAGTACAAGGGCCAGGGGCCGCGCACCTACCTGCCCGTACCGTTCGCCATCGTGATCCCTCCCGACGGAGCGACGGGCTGGGGCTTCCATGTCCGCACGAGCCGGCGGACCTGGTACGACGTCGGGGCCAGCGACCCGTCGAAGGTGGCCATCGAGGTCGACCTCGACCCCGACGCCGCGGAGCCGACGGTCGAGATCGCGGTCTACCGCGGCACGCCGGCCGAGGTCATCGGCGCGTTCCTGACCGAGGTCGGGCGGCCGGCGCTGCCCCCCGACTGGGTGTTCCGGCCCTGGATGAGCGGCAACGAATGGAACACGCAGGCCCGGGTGCAGGCCGAGGTCGAGCGCACGCTGGCAGAGGGCATCCCGACCGGCGTCCTGGTCGTCGAGGCGTGGAGCGACGAGACGACGTTCAGCGCCTTCCGCGATACCCGCTACGAGGTCCACCCGGATGGGGCGCCGCACCGCCTGGCCGATCTCACCTTCCCGCCCGACGGGGCGTGGCCTGATCCCAAGGGGCTCGTCGGCTGGCTCCACGAACGCGACATCCGCATCCTCCTGTGGCAGGTGCCCCTGTTGAAGACGCGATCGGCTCCGACCGGACAGGCACGAGCTGACCGCGACACCATGGTCGCCCGGGGGTATTGCGTCCGAGAGGCCGACGGCCGTCCATACCGCAACCGCGGGTGGTGGTTCCCCGGTGCCCTGCTGCCGGACTGGACGAACGCAGAGGCCAGGGCCTGGTGGCTGGCCAAGCGCCGCTACCTGGTCGAGGAGGTCGGCATCGACGGCTTCAAGACCGACGGGGGCGAACACGCCTGGGGCGGGGACCTCCGCTACGCCGACGGCAGCCGCGGGTCGGAGACGAACGACCGCTACCCGGTCCTCTACGCGGCCGCATACCACGAGCTGATGCGCTCCTGCGGTCGCCAGCCGGTGACCTTCAGCCGCGCCGGCTTCACCGGCGCCGGGGCCTTCCCGTGCCACTGGGCCGGCGACGAGGACTCGACCTGGGCCGCCTTCCGCGCCTCGATCACCGCCGGACTGACGGCCGGCGCCTCGGGGGTCTTCTTCTGGGGCTGGGACCTGGGCGGCTTCTCCGGCGAGATCCCGGACGCCGAGCTCTATCTGCGCAGCGCGGCGATGGCCTGCTTCTGCCCCATCATGCAGTACCACTCGGAGTTCAACCACCACCGCCGCCCCTCGCGCGACCGGACCCCGTGGAACATCGCCGAGCGCACCGGCGACCCGCGTGTGATCCCGATCTACCGTCACTTCGCGCAGCTTCGGGATCGGCTCGTGCCCTATCTCGCGGATCACGCACGACGGTCGGTCGGACGCGCGGTCCCGCTCATGCGGGCCCTGTGCATCGAGTGGCCCGAGGACGGGGCGGTGTGGGACTACCCCTTCGAGTACCTGCTTGGCGACGACCTCCTCGTGGCCCCGGTCGTGGACCCAGGCCGCACCGACTGGGAGGTGTACCTCCCCGCCGGCGAATGGATCGACGCCTGGCGCGGCGCTCTTGTCGCCGGACCGGTGCGCCTCCGCGCTCCAGCGCCGCTCGAGGAGATCCCGGTCTTCGTGCGCGCCTCCGCGCCCGCCGGCGTCCGCGCGCTCTTCGGACAGGCCGCGGCCGACTCGAGGTGACGACCGTGCCCGCGCTGCCCCAGCAGATCCTGCTCGAGGGCATCCGGGCCCTCGCGGAGGCCTCGCTCGAGGTCGTCGGTCTGGTCGTCCTCGGCTCGTTCGCGACCGCCACGGCCGACCGCTACTCCGACCTCGATCTCGGGCTCTACGTGACCGACGACGCCCTCGGGACCTTCGACCTTCGAGTGTGGCTCGAGCGGGTCTCGCCGGTGGCCGCCCTCTCCACGAACCAGTACGGCTCGACCGTCCTCTTCCGGGACCTCATCCGTGCCGAGATCCACTTCGGCCCCCTGGCGAGGGCGGACGACTGGGCCACGCTCGCCGGCCAGGTCGCCTATCCCAGCCTCTCGCGGGTGGTGCTCCTCGATCGGACGGGCACGCTCGCCGCCCGCATCCGACCGCTCATCGGGCGCCCGACACCTCGCGACGCGAAGGACGGCCGCCACGAGTTCCTGGCCCTGGTCGATTCGCTCCTCGTCGCAGACGCCTGTCGTCGCCGGGGCGAGCTCGCTCGTGCGCTCGCCCAGCTCTCGTCCGCGCACGGATCGCTCCTGCGGCTCGCCCGTCTCGCCGAGGGAGCGACCGACGAGTGGCTGGCACCCGCCCGACATCTCGAGACCGCACTCTCGGCTTCGGCGTACGAGCGATACCTGCGGACGACGGCATCGCTCGACGACGCCCGACTCCGAGACGCGATCGCGGCGGCATGGCGCTGGGGCACCGAACTGGCGAGAACCGTCGCCGACCCCCCGCTCGACCGCGACACGACCGAGGCGCTCGACCGACGTCTGTCACCTCCACGATCCGGCCCGGCGAGGTCGAGTCGTTCCAACGGCGACCCCGACGGCGCAGCCGCGTAGGTGACCGGACCTCCAGCCGGCCGGGGCGCCGATCACCTGACAGACGATCCGCTCAGAACGCGTCGGGCCGCAGGATCACCCGGACCGCTCGACCGTCACCGTCCAGCTCGGCGAGCACGGTCACGCCTCGCTCGCCCTCGCCGGGCAGGGTCGCCAGGAACTGGACCGTCCGAGCGCCGCCGGCAGGGCGCCGAGGGAGCGGCGAGGCCGGGCCGAAGGCGGTTTCGAGCTCGTCGAGTGGGGACGGCCGAGCCAGCGTCGCGACGGCGAGCGCGATCCGGCGGTCGGGATCGCGGGTCACCTCCAGCTTCGCGAGCTGGGCCCGGCCGGGCACCGCATCGAGATCGGCCGGCCCGGCGTCGCCCGCGGCGGCGATCGCCTCGCGCAGGGCCGTGAGCGTGCCACCGAGCCCGGTCATGACTCGCCTACCTCGGGCAGGATGTCGTGCGACGGTCGTCCGGCTGCGGGTGGCGCCCCGGCCGGCTGGTCCGTCTCGACGCCGAGCGCCACCAGGGTCGCCATGATGTCGGGCGCGCCCGCCTCCTCGGGGGTCTCGGGGGTCTCGGAGACGCCGGAGACACTGGGCGCCGCGGCCAGCGTCGTCTCTTCCTCGGGGCCAGCGGCCGGCCCGCCCTCCCCGGGGCCCGTGTCCGGACCCGACTGCACCGCCGGCGGCGGGGCGGGCGTCCCGGCCGTCACCCCCGCGGCGGCCTCCGGGCCGGTCGCCCAGGCGTCGTTCTCCTCCGGCAGGTTCCGGTAGGCGTCGTGGGCCCGGTCGAAGCGCGCCTGCGCACGGTCGAGCGATGCCTGGTTGGCCGTCGTCGGGTTCGCCGCGAAGCGCCCGCGGGCGCGACGGAGGGCCAGGGCGGCCTGTTCGACCTCGGTCAGGGTGAGGTTCCGCTGCTCGGCGCCGGCGCCGTAGACGCTGTCCCACCAGCCCTGCGCGATCAGGCCCTGCATCGAGCGCGGGTCGAGCGGCTCGGTCCGCGCCTGGCGGGCGATCCGGGCCGGGATGCCGAGCTCGGCGGCGATGCCGGCCGCGGAGAGACCCTGGCCGGCCCGCAGCTGGGCCATCCGATACCACTGTTCGGCGTGGCGCGCCTCGTGGTAGAGCGTATCCGCCAGGTCCTTGGCGGCGGCCGTGTCCAGCTGGGCCGCCGCGAGCGGGGTCCGCCCGATGAGCATGCGCCAGGTGGGGAAGTCGAAGCTGCCGCTGTTGACCGGGTCCGGATCGAAGGCTTCCGAGACCGCCGGGACGCCATGCGCCGCGAGCGGCTCGTTGACCAGCTCGACGAGCCGGTGCAGACGCGCCTCGGGCGTGGCCAGGGTCGCCCACTCGGCGATCGCCCCGGCCTGCATCGCCTCGCCGAAGGCCTGTCCCTCGCCGGGTTCGTTGAGGCCGTGGCGGAAGATCCGCGGCAGCGTCCGGGGGCCGGCCTTGCCGTCGACGACGAGCGCGGGATCGTTGCCGCCCTCCGTCTGCTGCCAGGTGGCCACCGCCTGGACGAGCGCCGGGTCGACGCCGCCGCCGGCGTCGAGCCCGAGCGACGTCCGCAGCTCCTGGACGATCGCCGGGGTATACCGCCGGGGCTGGGCGGTGTAGAAGCGCATCGCGTCGGCCACCTGGTCGGCATCCAGCGGCCCGGAGGCCAGGGCGGGCGGTGCGGTCGCCAGCGCTGTCGCCGCCTCCGCGTCCTGCCGCTGCACGGTCGGGCCGATCAGGCCGGCGACCGCCGCGTTCCCCGCGAGCCCCTGGAGGCTCTGCCAGACGGGTTCGGCCGCCGGCCCTTCGAGGCTGCCCCAGCCGGCTCGGCGGGCTGGCCGCGTCTCGAGAGCCGCCTAGACCGTGGGCGGCGCAGGACGACGTTCGACCGCTCGACGCGAGGCGCCATGGCTCGCCGGGCGCCTGGCCTCGCCGGCCCGATCCCGCTCCATGGCGCGATTGTGCCGCAGCGCCGGGCCGGCCAGCGGGCAATGCGGTTGCCTCAAGGGGCAGAGCGAGCGGCGGGCCCGATCGGCATGACCCAGGCTGACACGGGGTGTCGCGCTGGCACGGTCAGAAGCCGCGGCTGGCCCGGGGCCCCCGGGCACGACCATGCGCCTGCCGGTCGATGGCCCCACGGATGACTGCCGTTCGCTTCAGCCCTTCCCGCTCACCAGGGGACCGGCGAGGCGCCGACCTGTTCCTCCCACAGGCGCCGGATCGCGCGGACCGTCTCGGCCGGCAGGGTCCCGCCGGCCGCGGCCGCGTTCTCGCGAACCTGCTCCACGGACTTCGCCCCGGGGATGACCGCGGTCACGCCGCGCTGCGCCAGCACATAGCGAAGTGCCGCGTGCGGCATGCTGGTGCCGGATGGCAGGAGCCGCCGGAGCCGCTCGACGAGGTCGGCCCGGCGGGCGATGTCCGCCGCCGACCAACGGTCGCGGACGCCGTCGAAGGTGCTCTGCCGCCCGTATCTCCCGGACAACCATCCCGAGTCGAGCGGGACCTTGACCAGCACCCCGACCCCCTGCTCGCCGGCCCGCTCGATCCCGGGCAGCGGATCCTGATGGAAGGCGTTGAAGAGGACCTCCACGACCTGGCTGTCGGTCGTGTCGAGCACGCGCTGGAGATCGGCGTTCCAGTCCAGCGATACGCCATACGCCCGGATGAGCCCCGCCCGTCGGAGCCGGTCGAGCTCGCCGTATTGGGGCGATGCGCCGTCCATCAGCTCGGGCGGCGGACTGTGGAGCAGGAGGACGTCGAGGTAGTCGGTCTGCAGCCGTCGCAGGCTGTCGTGGAGGGACGCCGCGATCGCGT
>JAPVSP010000260.1:0-11030 GCA_047519685.1 Chloroflexota bacterium | reverse complement strand
CCGAGAGGACCTTCTGGAGGCGCTCCCGGCTCACCGGTCCGGGTCGGGCGTGAGCCAGCCCGCGGAATGGGCCGGGCCGGTCGCGGGGACGGCGGAGTGGTCCGGGCCCGTCGCGGGGACGGGGCCGAGATCGATCCCCTCGGCCGCCAGGAGGGCCGCGACATCCGGGTCGAGAGGCGGAAGCTCCTCGAGGCTGGTCAGACCGAACCGCTCGAGGAACTCCAGGCCCGTCCCGTAGAGGAAGGGCCGACCGGGCGCCTCCGCACGACCCAGCTCGACGATGAGCCGGCGGTGGAGCAGCGCCCGCAGGGTGTAGTCGGAGTCCACGCCGCGGATCCGCTCGACGGCCCCCCTGGTCACCGGCTGTCGATAGGCGACGATCGCGAGCGTCTCGAGCGCGGCGGGCGACAGCCGGACGGCGTCCGCCCCGAGGTAGCGTGCGATGAGTGGCCCCGCCTCGGGCGCGGTCGCCAGCTCGACCCGCTCGCGGTCGAGGATGAGCCGGAGGCCCCGGGCCGCCAGGCTGACCTCGAGGTCGCCGAGGCGCGCATCGACGGTCGCGCGATCGACGCCGGCGATGCTCGCCAGCTCCCGCCGGCTCAGCGGTCGCTCGGCGACGAACAGCAACGCCTCCAGCTGGCCCTCGCTGAGCTCGCCGGGCGCGGCCGCCCCCTCCACCGGGCGAGGCTCGCCGGCCGGCCCGGCCACCGTGTCGAGCTCCCTGTCGACCGCTGTGTCGGCCGCCGGCTCGACCGCGGGCTCCGGGCGACCGTTCACGCGAACGACCCCAGCGTCTCGTCGAGCGGCTCGGCCACCACGTCGATGGGCACCCCCGCCGCGACCCGCTCCTCGTCCGTCGTGGCCCGGACGACGATCGGCCCCCACGGCTCTGCCTGCTCGACGACGATCTCGCGGCGCTTCACGAGCTCGAGCAACGCCAGGAACGTGACCGCCACGACGACCCGGTCGCGGACCCCGCGGAGCAGGTCCTGGAGGACGACCACATCGGCCACCCGCAGGGCCGAGCGGATGATGGCCGCACGCTCACCCAGCGTGACCGTCCGCGGGAGGGCCTCGGGGGGAGGCGGGGGCGCAGGGACGATCCGGGCGACGCCATCGAGGGCGAGCCGGAGGATCGTCGGGTCCAGCGGGCGCGCCGCGGGGGCCCGCGCACCCGCGAGGGCCGCGGCCTGGGCGGCCGCCGGCTCCCGCCTGAACAGCCCGAACCGACCGAGGGCCTCGGCCTGGAGCCGCCAGCCCGCGCCACGGTAGGCCCGATACAGCAGGAGCCTGGCGCGAAGGTCGGCCTCCGGATCGGGCCCCTCGTCGGCCGGGCCGGCCGGCGCCGCCTCGGCCCGACTCGGGAGCAGGGCCCGGCTCTTGATCAGGATGAGCTGGCTCGCCACGGCGACGAAGGCGCTGACGTGGCCCATCCGCTCCGTCTCGAGCCCGGCCAGCGCGTCGAGGTAGGCGCCGGCCAGGGAGCCGAGCGGGACGGTCAGCACGTCGAGCTGGCGCGACTCGATGAGCGCGAGCAGCAGCCCGAGGGGACCCTCCCAGCTCTCCAGGCGGACGTGCGTCGAGGCCTCCGGCCGACGGCCGTCGCCCAGGCGCACGGTGAGACCGGTCGGCCTCGGCGCCTCGTCGCCCCGGACGGGGATGGCGACCCCGAGATCGTCGCTCGCCCGGGCCACCTCAGTTCGCCTCGTCCGCGCGCCGGAAGAGCTCGCCGTACTCGGGGTCGCGGGGCGCCTCCTGGTCGCGGATGAGCGCGACCGTCCGCTCGCTGCAGCCGGCCTGCGCCGCCAGGCTCGCCGAGCGCTCGGCGTGCGTCCGCAGTCGCTCGAGGGCGACCCGCCAGCCGGGGATCGTGGCGGCCAGGCGCCAGGCCCAGGGTCCATACGCCTGGCCGAGCGAATAGGCGATCCGGGGCCCGAGGCCGGTCGGGCCCTTGCCGGCATCATGGAGGAGCCCGGCGACCAGCACGTCGCGGTTCGTCACGCCCCCGGACCGCAGCGTCGCCACGACATCGAGGCCATGCCGGCGGTCGGCGACGGTCATGACGTCGAACACCGAACGTTCGCCCGGGGTCGTCCAGGCCTCCAGCTCCGCGCGCTCGGCGGGGTCCACCCTCGCGACGAGATGGGCACGGAACTGGCGGACCTTAGCCGCCCACCAGGAAGACCGAGACATCCACGAACAGTCGGCCGATCTGCTGCCCGAACAGGAACACGACGAGCAGGACCGCCACGAACCCGTACTGGGCGAGCGTGACGCGCATCCGCCAGGCCGTCGCCGGGTCGAGGAATCGGAACAGCACCGTCGAGCCATCGAGCGGCGGGATCGGGATGAGGTTGAAGACCGCGAGCATGACGTTGAACAGCACGAAGTAGAAGAGACCGTCGAGCAGCGCGCCCGGCGCGTCCGGCCAGAACGCCAGCAGGCCGCGGACCACCAGCGCGCCAAGGCAGGCCATGATCAGGTTCGAGGCGGGACCCGCCAGGGCGACCACCACCTCGCCGTTCCGCCGGTCGCGCAGGTTCGAGGGGTTGACCGGTGTCGGCTTCGCCCAGCCGATCACGAAGCCGGTGCCGAGCAGCACCGACGCGACGAAGAGCAGGCCACCGATCGGATCGAAGTGCTTGGCCGGGTTGAGGGTCAGGCGGCCGAACAGCTTGGCGGTCGAGTCGCCCAGCCGATACGCGGCGAACGCGTGGGCGAACTCGTGGATCGGGAAGCCGACGCCGAGGAAGAACAGGATGAGGAGGACGGCTTGCGGCGTGAGGTTGAAGTCGAGCACGGCGGCCTCGGCGCGGATGGGTCCCGCGTATGGTAGCCCGGCCGGCCGACTCGCTCAGAGGCGAGCCAGCAGCTGTGCCTTCTTCGCCTCGTACTCCTCGGGCGTGATGGCGCCGCGATCGCGCAGGTCCGCCAGCGCGGCCAGGGTCTTCGTGACGTCCTCCCCGTCGGCGTGCTCGGCGCCGCCCGCCGGGCCGCGGGGGGGCGCCACGGGCGTCGGAGCGGGACCCGGGGGTGCGGCGGTCGGGACCAGGGCCGGCGCATCCGTGCGGATCGGCGGCGCCGGCATCCGCGGCCGGGCCAGGTCGTACTCCAGGTCGCGCTTGGCGTCCATCATCGCGCGCTTGAAGCCGACCGGGTCGGTGAGCAGGCGGAAGCGCTCGATGCCCGACTCGGACGCGGTCATGATGTCGAGGTCGCCGAAGCCGAGCAGGCGGCCCGCCAGCGGGACGGTGATCTGCGCGTCGTTGATCTTGTCCAGCGAGCTGTCGCTCGCCTTCTTGTTGAGGACGCCTCCGGCCTGGACGACCCGCCGGCTGGTGATGACGTACTCCTCGTTGAGCCAACGCACGATCGACCAGCCGAGCCAGGCGAGCCCGAGCAGGAGCACGACCAGGGCGATCCACATGAGCAGCTCCCCCAGGGGGCCGTTCGCCCAGAAGGCGATCAGGAAGCCGACGATGGCGATCGCGAGCAGCGCGACCGCGCGCGTCGCCTGGAGGGCCGGCCAGAGCCAGTGCTGCCGCTCGCGGCGGATGATCCGCTCGTCGGTCGCGAGCAACCCGTCGACGTAGGGCATCGGGCCCACCTCCCCTACGCTCGCGGATGCGCCCGCGCGTACATCTCGCGGATGCGCTCCCCGGTCAGGTGCGTGTAGAGCTGCGTCGTGCTGATACTCGCATGGCCCAGGAGCTCCTGCACGACGCGCAGATCGGCTCCACCCTCGAGCAGGTGCGTCGCGAACGAATGGCGCAGCGTGTGCGGGCTGACCCGGTCGCCGAGGCCCGCGCGCGCCGCCGCTCGCCGGACGACGGTCCAGGCCTGCTGGCGGGCGAGTCGGCGACCGCGTGGTGTCAGGAACAGGGGCCCGGAGCGGGCCGGTGCGACATGCGAGACGGCGAGCCAGGCGGTTCGTGGCCCGGCCAGGTAGCGCCCCAGCCAGCGCAGCGCGACCTCACCGACCGGCACGAGTCGCTCGCGGTCGCCCTTGCCGATGACCCGCACGAAGGCCCCGTCCATCGACAGATCCTCGACGTCGAGCCCGAGCGCCTCGCTGATCCGCAGGCCCGCCGCATAGAGCAGCTCGAGGAGGGCGCGGTCCCGGAGGGCGACGGGATCGGCCTCGGCCCCGCCGCCGGCCGACTCGAGCAGCCGGTCCACCTCGGCGACCGTCAGCGTCTCGGGCAGCAGCCGGGACTGCCGTGGCAGGTCGAGCTGCGCCGCCACGTCGACGGCGATCAGGCCCTCGCCGTACGCGAAGCGGTAGAAGCCCCGGATCGCCGCGGCGCGGCGACGGAGGCTCGTCGGAGCGAGGCCACGGACGCCCGGACGCCCCCGGCGCGCGGCCCCGGCGAGATGCCCGAGCGCAGCCTCCGGGCCGCGCGCCCAGCCGCGCGCCCCGCGGGCCCGGGCGAACGCCGCCAGGTCGGTCCGGTACGCCGCGAGCGTCGCCGGGGACAGCCCGCGCTCCACTCGGAGGTGATCCAGATAGGCCGTCACGGCGCGATCCAGGGTCGGGGCAGCTCCGCGGCTCGTGGGGTCGGCGGCCGAGGTCACCGGGGTCGGCTCAGCCGGCGCGGGCGAGCGCCTCGCCCTGCCAGCCCTCCGCGCGATCGAGCAGCTCGCGGGCGCTGGCCAGCGCGGCCGGGCCGCCGTGCGCACCGGCGAGCATGTGGGCGAGCTCGACGATCCGGCCCTCGCGGTCCAGGTGGCGGACCTCGGTGATCGTCCGACCGCCCCGCTCGCGCTTGGCGATCTGGAAGTGCGCGTCCGCGTACGCGGCGATCTGCGCCAGGTGCGTCACGCAGAGCACCTGGTGACGCCGGGCCAGCGCCCAGAGCGAGCGACCGACCGGCTCCGCGCTCCGCCCGCCGATCCCGGCGTCGATCTCGTCGAAGACGAGGGTCGGCGTGTCGTCGACGTCGGCCAGGACCTCGCGGATGGCGAGCGCGACCCGCGACAGCTCGCCGCCGGAGGCGATCCGGGCCAGCGGCCGGGGCGGCTCACCCGGGTTCGGGGCGAACCGGTAGACGACCTGGTCGATCCCCGTGGCGTCGAACGCGAGCGCGTCGCCGTCGATCTCGACGGCGGGCTCATCCGCGGCGGCGATCCGCCGGCCGAGGGCGATCGAGAACGCGTCCGTGGTGAAGCCGAGCGCCGCGAGCGCTGCCCCCGCCGCCTCGCCGAGCCGGGTCGCGGCGATCGACCGCAGGCGCGACAGGCGCTCCGCCGCGGCTGCGACGTCGCCCAGCAGGCGGACGTCCTCGGCGGCCCGCGCGGCCCGCTCCCCCTCCAGGCCCCGGAGCCGGGCCGCCTCGGCCGCGCAGCGCTCGCCATACGCGACGACGGCCGCCTCGTCGTCGCCGTAGCGCCGTTCCAGCGCGTAGACGCGCGACAGGCGCTCCTCGAGCCGCGCCAGCTCCGCCGGGTCGTGCTCGACGGCCTCCGCCAGCTCGCGGGCCGACCCCGCGGCGTCCGCGAGCTCCGCCTCGAGCCCGGCCAGGCGGGACGCCAGCGCCTCCCAGCGTGGATCGAGCCGGGCCAGCCGACGCGCGGTCGAGCCGGCGCCGGCGGCCGTCTCGCGGGCCCCCCGTCCCTCGGCCAGCAGCGCGGCCCGGATCTCCTCGGCGCCGCGGGCGATCGCCTCGCCGTGTCGCGCCGCCGCCAGCCGGCCCTCGATGGCCTCGGCCTCCCCGGGGAGCAGGCGCGCCTCGGCGATCTCGGCGGCCTCGTGCTCGAGCACCTCCAGGCGGCGCGCCAGCTCGCGTGGCTCGATCGCGAGCTCGGCGAGGGCTTCCCGGTTCGCCCGCCAGCGGGCGACGGCGGATGCGACATCGGCCCGCGCCGGTCCCAGCCCGCCGTACGCGTCGAGCAGGTCGCGCTGCCGTCGCTCGTCGAGCAGCTGCTGCTGGTCGTGCTGACCGTGGATGTCGACGAGCGGCCGGCTCGTCTCGAGGAGCCTGGCCGCGGTCACCGTCTCGTCATCCAGGCGCGCGGTCGATCGGCCGGCGGCGGCGACCTCACGGACGACGATGAGCGGCTCGGGCAGCCGGTCGAACAGCGCCTCCACGCGCGCGACCTCGGCCCCGTGACGGACGAGGCCCGGATCCGCGCGCGCGCCGAGCACGAGTCCCAGCGCGTCGATGAGGAGGCTCTTGCCCGCCCCGGTCTCACCGGTGACGACGTTGAGCCCCGCGGTGAGCGACAGGCGGACGCGCTCGACGAGCGCGAGATCCGCGACCGCGAGCTCGAGCAGCCTCCCCGCCCCGGGGGTCGTCCCCGAGCCACCGGCCGGGGGCGGCTGCCGGTCCGGATCGGGTCGATCGGCGAGTCGCACGACCATCGGTCAGGACGGCAGCAGCTCGACCTTGCGCCGCAGGAGGTCCCAGAACGGGATCGCCCCCTCGGGCTCGATCAGGCGGATCGGCCGCTCCACGGCCCGGACCTCGACGACGTCGCCGACGCGCAGCGGGCGGTCCTCGCGGCCGTCGATGCTCACCAGCGCCTCGTGGGCATCGAGGACCCGGCAGTGCACCGTCTGCCGCGGGCTGACGACCACCGAGCGGATCGCCGAGAGATACGCGGCGATGGGGGTCACCACCAGGTTCCGGCTGATCGGGTCGAGGATGGGGCCGCCGGCCGAGAACGAGTAGCCCGTCGAGCCCGTGGGCGATGAGACCACGAGGCCGTCGGCGATGAAGGTCGCGAGGTGGATGTCGTCGATCGAGACGTCGAGCCGGCAGACCCGCGCGAGCGCGCCCCGGGCGACGACCACGTCGTTGAGCGCGGTGAACGCGGGGCCGCCGTCGGGACGACCCCCCGGGAGGATCTCCGCGTGGAGGAGCATCCGCTGGTCGATCGCGAACCGGCCGGCCGCGACCCCGTCGAGCAGGACCTCCAGCTCGTGGGCCTCGGCCTTCGAGAGGAAGCCCACCTTGCCCAGGTTGACGCCGAGGATCGGCACGTCGACCCTGGCGACCGCCATCGCCGCGCGCAGGAACGTGCCGTCGCCGCCCAGGACGATGAGGACGTCCGTGCCCGGCAGCTGGGCGACCAGCTCGTCCGTGTCCTCGGCGTGGGCGGACCAGTGCTCGAAGCGCCGGACCCGGCACCAGCCGGCTCCGCGCTCGCGCAGCTCGACGGCCGCCTCCTTCGTGGGATTGAACGCGAACCCGACCCGGTGGATCGTCATGCCGTCGTCAGCCGGGACAGGCGCGCGGACGTCGACGGGTCGGACGGTGCGCCGAGCCGGAGGTCGAGCAGGAACTCGCGATTGCCCTCGGGGCCCAGGATGGGCGAGGCGATCGCTTCGCAGAGACCGAGGCCCACCGCCGCCGCCAGCCCGGCGACACGCTCCAGGACCGCGCGATGGACGGCCGGATCCCGGACGACCCCACCCGGCACCTGCCCACGCCCCGCCTCGAACTGGGGCTTGACCAGCGGGACGACCCGACCGCCCGCCCCGAGGCACGCCGCGACCGGCCCGAGGACGAGGCCGAGCGAGATGAACGAGACATCGACGACGGCGAGGTCGATGGGCTCGGGGATCAGCGCCGGGCCGAGCGAGCGCGCGTTCGTCCGGTCCATCACCACGACCCGGGGGTCCCGGCGGAGCGGCTCGGCCAGCTGTCCCCTGCCCACGTCGACAGCGTAGACACGGGCGGCCGCGCGCTGCAACAGGACGTCGGTGAAGCCGCCCGTCGACGCGCCGACGTCGAGGCAGACGAGCCCGGCCGGGTCGATGCCGAACGCGTCCAGCGCGGCGGCGAGCTTGTAGCCGCCCCGGCTGGCGTACGGTTCGGGCGCGACGACCGAGACCGCCGCCGTTGGATCGACGAGGTCGCCCGGCTTGCGGTCGCTGCGCGCGCCGTCCCCCACGCCCACACGGACCTTGCCGGCCAGGACCAGTGCCTGGGCCCGGCTTCGGCTCTCCGCGAGGCCGCGCTCGACGAGGAGCTGGTCCAGCCGGAGACGACGGAGGGTGACCCCCGCTGGCGATCGCGGGTCGTCGCCGGCCGGTCTGGCGCGACGGTCGGTGGCTGGCACCGGGCTATCGTGGCACAGGCCGCTGCACCGCGGCTCACCGCCCCGGGGGATCGGGCCCCCGACGGGCTCAGGCGGTGGCGGTCGCCTCGGCGCGGCCCGGCGTCGCGCGGAGCGTGGCCAGGGCTTCTCGGACCTGCGCCTCGATGCCCGGCGGGTCCAGGCGGATGAGCCGGCGGAGATCGGCGACCGAGCCGTGGTCGACGAACCGGTCGGCCGGGATCCCGACGATCCGCACGACGACGTCCCGGTAGGCCGGGTCGGCGGTGCGCGCCTCCTCGAGGAGCTCGAGGATGGCGCTGCCGAAGCCACCGGACACGACGCTCTCCTCGAGCGTCACGACCAGCCGCTTGCCGCGCGCCTGTTCGAGGATCAGCTGACGATCGAGCGGCTTCGCATACCTGGCGTTGATGACGCCGACCGACCAGCCGTCCGCCGCCAGTGCGTCGGCGACGGCCATCCCGCGCATGACGATCGGCCCGAAACCGACGATGAGGACGTCCGAGCCCTCGCGCAGCACCTCGCCCTGGCCGATCGGCAGGGTCCTGGGCTCGCTCGGCGGCACGCCGAACCCCGCGTCGCGCGGATAGTGCAGCGCGAACGGGTGCTCCTGTGCCAGCGCCGTCCGGAGGAGCGAGCGCAGCTCCTGCTCGTCCCTGGGGCTCGCGATCACGAGGTGTGGCAGCTGCCGTTGCGCAGACAGCATGAACATGCCCTGATGGCTCGTGCCGTCCTCGCCGACGAGACCCGCCCGGTCGACCGCCAGGACGACCGGCTGATCGTTCTGGCAGACGTCGTGCACGATCTGGTCGAACGCCCGCTGGAGGAACGTCGAGTAGATCGCGACGACGGGCCGCTGGCCACCCATCGCCAGGCCCGTGGCGAGCGTCACCGCGTGTTGCTCGGCGATGCCGACATCGATGAACCGCTCCGGGAACTCGGCCTCGAACCTCGAGAGCCCGGTCCCCGTCGGCATGCCTGCCGTGACGGCCACGATCCGGCGGTCGGACCGGGCGAGCTCGACGAGCTCGGTCACGAAGTAGTGCGTGTAGTTGGGGACCGTGGCCGGCGCGTTCGGCCCGGGTGTCGGTGCGGCGGCGTCGTCGGTCATCGATTCGGCCGGCATCGGCCCGTGGCCGTTGCCGCCGTCCGCCGCGCCAGCCGCCCGCTTCGCGCCGTCGTACGCGTCGGTCCGAGGGGTGAGGGTCATCGGCGGCAGGGCGGCGCCGTGGAAGCCGACCTGGTCCCGCTCCGCGGGCTGGTAGCCCTTCCCCTTCTGGGTCCGCACGTGGACGATGACCGGGCCCTTCAGCTCGAGCGCCGCACGGAAGTTGTGCAGCAGGGCCCGGATGTCGTGACCGGGCACGACGCCGATGTAGGTGATCCCGAGATCCTCGAAGAGCTGGCCGGGCTGAGCGAAGTTGACGACCGACCGGCGGAGCCGCTGGGAGAGGTCGAGCGCGGACGGCCCGACGAGCGGCACGTGCTCGATGAACCGGTCGTAGGCGGTCTTGGTCTGTCGCCAGGCGGGCGACAGCTTGATCTCGGAGAGGTAGTGCGACACCGCCCCGACGGTCGGGCTGATCGACATCTCGTTGTCGTTGAGGACGATGAGCAGCTGGGTCTTCCGCTGGCCGATGTCGTTGAGGGCCTCGAGCGAGAGCCCGCTCATCAGTGCCGCATCGCCGACGACCACCGCGATCCGCTCCAGGCCATGTCGGACGTCCCGGGCGGTCGCCAGGCCCTGGGCGATCGACAGCCCGGTCCCGGCATGGCCGCCGTCGAAGACGTCGTGCGGCGACTCGCTCCGGCGGGGGAAGCCGCCGATGCCATCCAGCTGGCGGAGGGTCCGGAACCGCTCGCGGCGCCCGGTCAGGAGCTTGTGCGCGTAGGCCTGGTGACCGGTGTCCCAGACGAGCCGGTCGTACGGCGATTCGAGCAGCCGGTGGAGCGCGATCGTCAGCTCGACCACCCCGAGCGACGAGCCGAGATGGCCGCCGGTCCGGGCCACCGTGGTGATGATCGCCTCGCGGATCTCGGCGGCGAGCTCCGTGAGCTGCACCTCGTTGAGGCCACGGAGGTCGTTGGGGCTCTGGATGGTCGGCAGGATCGGCACTCGGGGTTCGCTCCTGTGGCGGCGGGCTCGCTCCCGCCAGGCTGACGGGTCCCGACGGACCGTGCGGCGACGATGTGACGCGCCCGCTCGGTCCCGGTTCGCGCGATCGGCCGGATCGGTGCCCGCGCGGAGTCTACGCCTCGCCGTGGACGCCGTCAGCCGCCGGCTCGGGCACTCCGGCCTCGCCCGCGTCCTCGGCGCGCTCGACGGTCTCGAGGCGGCCGCCCGCCCGCTCGACCAGTCGCCGGATCCGCAGCTCGGCGTCGGTGAGGAGCCGATCGAGGTGCGCCTGGAGCGCGACGCCGCGCTCATAGAGGGCGAGCGCCTCCTCGAGCGGCTGGCCGCCTGCCTCGAGCTCGGCGACCACGCGCTGGAACTCGGCCAGCGCGGGATCGAACCCCATCGCCTCGACCATGGCTGGCGCGGACGAGCCCGTCACGGCCGAGCCGAGCTCGGTCGACGCCCCGATGTCACGCTCGTTCGTCACCGGCCTCCTCGTCCTCCTCGTCCGTCCGCTCGGCCCAGCGCCCGAGCGGTCGCGCCAACAGGATACCCAGCGCGACCCCGATGAGGCCGGCGATCAGCCCGACCCCCACGACGAGGGCGACGCCCTCGATCATCGGCCGGCCTCGCGCGTCCCGCCGGGTTCGCCGGGCTCGCCCGTCTCGCCGGACGTCGCCGGCAGCTCCCCGCGGGCGACCCGCAGGGCGAGGCGCGTGCCGGGCGGCGCCTCGGCCGGATCGCGGACGACCCGCCCGTCGTCGGCGCGCCGCACGATCGCGTATCCGCGATCCAGGGTCGCCTGTGGGCCCAGTGCGGCCAGCGCCGCCGCACCCTCCGCCACCGCCGCCCT
>JAPVSP010000259.1:0-8495 GCA_047519685.1 Chloroflexota bacterium | reverse complement strand
GGCCACCGTGTCCGACGATGCCGGCACCGCCTACGTCGCGGCCGGCCAGGGGACCGGTGGCTCGAGTCCGGCAGCCAGCCGCCATGAGATCCGTTTGGCGCCCGCCCCGCCCGCCAACGCTCGGGTGCTCACCGTCCGGATCGAGCGGTTCGCGGACCCCTTCCCGGGGCGGGTCGCCACCATCGAGGGCCCCTGGGAGTTCCGCGTCGAGCTCTGACCCCACGTAGGTCGCGGATCCGGCCGTTCGACCGCCGGCCGAGCACGGTGCGTGTCGCCACGGGCTGCGTCACGAACGGCTGCCTGCCTCGTCGAATCCTCCGGCGACGGTGCAGGAGCCGCCGCTGGAGTGGATCCCATGGCAGCCGTCAGGCCCCGTCGCTCAGCCGCGGGGATGGCTTGCCTCTCGTTCGTCGCCCCGGGGCTCGGTCAGCTTGGACTCGGCCGAGTGGCGAGTGGCATCCTGCTCCTGCTGCCGAACCTCGTCGTCCTGGCCCTTCCCGGGGCGCTCGTCGCGGCCGGCCAGCTCGATCGGCAGGCCCTCCTGGCCCTCGCCCTCCAGCCGACGTTCCTGCTCGGCGTGCTGTGGCTCGACCTCTTCCTCCTCCTGGTGCGCCTGACCGGAATCCTCGACGCCTATCGCTCGGCCCTCAGGCCCGATCCGCGCCGGCTCCGGCGCGGTGGCAGCGTGGCCCTGCTCCTACTGCTGCTCGCGGGAACGCTGGCCGTTCACGGCGCGGTCGCGGCCGCCGACGTCCGGGCGTATGACGCCGTCAGCGCGGTCTTCTCGCCGACCGGGCCGACCGGCTTCGACGACGACGTCGCGCTGTCTACGACGGCGACGCCCTCGGACTCCGCACTGCCGACACCCCTCGCAGCGGCAACCCCCGCGTCGGCTGCCGTCCCGACTGCCCAGCCGACAGCGACGCCCACCCCGGCGGCGGCGCCCGCCCCGTCCCCGACGGCCGCCCCGACCCCCGCTCCGGCCTGGCAGACGAGCGGACGGCTCGATCTCCTGCTCGTCGGCTCCGACGCCGGGCCAGGCCGCTGGAGCCTGCGAACGGACACGCTGATCCTCGCCTCGATCGAGGTCGCGACCGGTCGGACGACGCTCTTCGGGATCCCCCGCAACATCGAGAACGTGCCGCTGCCGGCGCCCGAGGCGGCCGACTATCCGGGCGGTCGCTATCCCGGCTTGCTCAACAGCCTGTACGTCGAGGCGATGGGCCACCCGGAGCGCTTCCCCGGTGGCTCGCTGCGCGGCTACCGGGCGATCGAGGGCGCCGTGGCGACGCTCACCGGCATCCACGTCGACGGCATGGTGCTGGTCAACCTGGCCGGGTTCGTCAAGCTCGTCGACGCCCTCGGTGGGATCGACATCGACGTCCCGTCCCGGCTCTATGACCCGGACTACCCGCTGCCCGATAGGTCGGGCTGGATCGTCCTCGACATCCACCCGGGGGCCCAGCACATGGACGGTCAGACCGCCCTGGCCTACGCCCGCAGCCGCCACCAGGATTCGGACTACGGCCGGATGACCCGCCAGCAGCTCGTGCTCCGGGCCCTGCGCGCGTCGGTCCGCCCCGCCTGCCTGCTGGGCCGCCTCCCGGACCTGCTCGACGCGGTCAAGGGCACGTTCTGGACCGATCTCGCTCCGCCGACGGTGCTGGACCTCGTCCCGTTGGCCGAGCGGATCGACGGCCGATCGATCCGCAGCGTCCTGTTCGTCCCGCCGGCCTACCCCGAATGGCTCGACGACGCCGCGAACGCCCGCATCCGGGCGGCCGTTCGGGGGCCGTTCAGCGGGAAGGTCCCCTCGCCAGCGCCGCCGGACGACGGGGGCGGCTGCTGAATCGCATCGCCGACGAGCCGATGGAGTACGGGTTCGATCGCCGCCGGGTCGACTGAGCTCACGTCGGCCACGAGCGCGAAGCAGTGGGTGCCCATCGCGTCATTCTGTCTACTGACCCGAGGCCAGCGGCCGGCCGGCGTGGGACGAGGCCGACGACCCCGGACGATATCCGGTCGCCTCCCGCACGGCCCGCCTTGGCGAGCACCGGGGCGGATCGTCGACGCGAGACACCCGAAGGCCCCGCCGGAGGGGACAAGGGCGGGACCTTCGGCGTGGCCGCGAGGAGAGAGCGGCACTCCCCGCCGGGGCCGTATCGATCAGTGCTGGCTGACCTGGAAGCAGGCGACGTCGTACTGGCTCACCGCGTGGGCGTTGGCCGGGGTCGACGTGTTCGCGCCAGAGCCCGCGTAGACGTTGACGGCGACGCGGAAGAAGCCGTTGGTCGTCGACAGCAGGCCTGGCGGTCCCGACGGCTCGGCCTGGCAGGACTGGTTCGGCTGGCCCGTCCCGGGCGGGTCGGCCGCGAGCGCGGCGCCGCTGCCGAGGGTCGCGATGAGCGTCGCAGTGCCGAAGGCGAGCGCGAGTCTCCGACGCATGGTGGCCTCCTCTCGGGGGTGCTCTTCTGTCCCCGGTGGTGTCCCATACGCCATGGCCTCGCAAGCGGTTCTCGTCCGTCAGCTCGATGGCACCTGCGGCGGATCGGTCACGTTCCCGACATCGTGTGCTTTGTGCGCCCGCCAAAGTGATGGCTGCCGGCGTCCACGCCGCAGCCCCAGGTGCCGCCGATGAACCCGAAGCTCCTGCCCGCCAGCCCCCGCGACGACGCCGGCTGGGAGCGGACCCTCCACGCCTTCCTGGCCAAGAAGGAGCGCCGCTCGGGCTCCCGGCGGACGGTCGAGAGCTATGCCCGGATGCTCTGGCCGTTCTTCAGCCGAGTCGGCTCGCCCGAGCTGGTGACCCCGGCCCTCGTCCTCCGACGATCGTGTGGACCCCGCCGACGCGGCCCTTCTTCGAAAGACAGCGGGAGTGCCCCCAAGGGGATTCGAACCCCTGATCTCCACCTTGAAAGGGTGGCGTCCTAGGCCTCTAGACGATGGGGGCGCGGCGGGCGGAGTGTATCGCCTTCGGCTGGCCGGCGGGCAAGGTCGCGCTCGGGCCGACCGATCAGGCCGGGGGTCGCCAGACCAGCGCCAGGACGACGGCCATGGCGAAGCACCCGAACGCGATGAGGGCGGCCAGCCCGCCCAGAAGCGCATCGGCGAAGGCGCGGCCCCCGCGTGCCTCCGCCGCGGCGCGGTATGTCGAGACCGCGCCGGCGATGGCCAGCGCGGAGAAGACCAGCCCCAGGACGAGCGCCCCGGCGGCCAGCATCGGGATCTGCGACGCGTCCCGGACCGTGGCCGAATAGAGCACGAACAGGAGCGAGCCGCCGAGCGCGATCGCCAGCGTGACGCGCGTCGGGGTGAGGCGGACGCGACCCAGGTGTGGCCCGACCACGCCCCGGCTGCCGTCGGCGCGTCTGGGCGAGACCTGCCAGCGGTCGTCGAGCACGTCGCGGGATCGGGGTGTCGGGGACCGCGTGCTCATCTCGGCCCCAGCGTAGCAGGCGTCGTGGCACGCATCGGCCGACGCCGGCCACACCGGGGACGTCGCCGGCGATGCGGCGTCAGTCCTCCCTCAGCCGGTGGTAGATCGCGACGTTGTACGTGAGCCGTGGCCGGCGGAGACCGGCCGCGACCTCCCGGCCCACGGCGCCATACGCCGCCTCGAGGAGGTCGGTGGCCGACTCGAGCGAGTCGAACGTCCACCAGCAATGAACGACGTGGATCTTGAACCCGCCGCGCAGGAACGGGCCGTCCCGCCGGCTCCAGGACGTGTACTCCGGCCGGGCAGGGTCCGCCAGCCGCGAGACATCGTCGCGGCCGTAGTCGTGGATCACGACGTGGCGGCCGCCCGGACGCAGGACCCGGTCGGCCTCGGCGATCTCCGCTGGGTCCGGGCCGCGATAGACGGTCCATCCACCGAGGACGATGTCCGCGCTCCCGTCCGGCAGGCCGAGCGAGCGCGCGTCACCTGGGACGACCTGGATCGTCCCGGCGCGGACCGGGTCGGCCGCCAGGGCGGCCTCCAGGCCTTCGACCGCGAGAACCGGGACGAGGGCCGTCACGTTCGCCCCGACGGCCGCGAGCCGGCGCGCGAGATCGCCGCGACCGGCGTCGACGAGCACGGCGTCGCGGCCGGCGAGCCCGGCGACCACGTCGAGCGCTCGGGGCAGCTTGCCCTCGACATCGACGTGCGCGGCCAGCCGATCCGGATCCAGGCCGTCGAGGATCGATGTCAGGTCCGACACGGGAGCCCGAAGTATAGGGTGGCCCAAGCGGCCTGCCGGCCACGGGCCACCGGACGGTCCGCCGCTCGTGTCCCCCGGTCGACGCGGCTCAGCGGATGCGCCCGACGACGCCGCTCCGCGGCGGAAGGCGAAGCTCGAGCGAGCCGTCAGCCCGCACGACTCGCTCAGCCTCGGGCACGGGCCAGCCGGGAAGGTGGTGCGATTCGAAGCCGCCGACCGGGGCGCCCCCCGGCCGGACTGCCAGTCCGCACGCATCGTCGCCGGCGTTGAGCGCGACGAGCCAGCGCTCGTTCGCGTCGAACCGCTCGAAGGCGACCGCGTCGTCGGCCGAGCCGACGATCCGGAGATCGCCATGGCGCAGGACCGCGACGGACCGGCGAAGCGAGAGGGCAGCCCGCGTGAAGCGCAGCAGGTCGCGGTCCCAGTGAGCCTCGTCGGCCGGGAACGATCTGCGGCTGTCGGGGTCCGGACCGCCCTCGAGCCCGATCTCGTCCCCGTAGTAGACGCACGGGGCTCCGGGGAGGGTCGCCAGCAGCAGGAGCCCCAGGCGGAGCGCGGCCCGGTCGCGGCCGGCGAGGGTCAGGAAGCGTGGCGTGTCGTGGCTGTCGAGCAGGTTGAGCTGGACCGCCGTCACCGCGGGGTCGTAGAGGCCCATGACCCGCTCGAGCTCGGCCGCGAAGCGGGCACCGTCGATCGGCCGGACCCGCTCCCGGTAGCCGGGGTGGAAGCCGAGCATCGCCCGGTCGAGGCGATGCCCGCCGGCGAACGAGAGGATCGCCTGGGTGAGGGGGTAGTTCATCACGGCGTCGAACCGGTCGCCCGCCAGCCAATCCGGCGCCTCATGCCAGATCTCGCCGACCAGATAGGCGTTGGGGTCGACCGCGCGACAGCGTCGGCGGAACTCCCGCCAGAACGCCGGATCCTCGATCTCCTCGGGGACGTCGAGACGCCAGCCGTCGATGCCGAACCGGAGCCAGTGCTCGGCCACCCTGAACAGGTACTCGCGGACCTCGGGTTCGTCGGTGTCGAGCTTCGGCAGCGCCGGCAGGTCCCACCACGCTCGATAGCCGAGTCGCGTGAGCGATCCTCCGTCGCCGTGGTCCGCCTCGCCCTCGGACCCCCGCGGGTACGCGAGCAGTGGCACGCCAGCCGCGAGCCGCCGGCGGTCGACGTGGAACCAGCCCAGGTACGGTGAGTCGAGGCCGTTCTCCAGGATGTGATGGAAGGGCCAGAAGCCGCGGCCCGTGTGGTTGAAGACGCCGTCGAGGACGACCCGCATTCCACGCGCGTGCGCCGCGTCGAGCAGCTCTCGGAGCGCCGCATCGCCGCCCAGCAAGGGGTCGACCGCCAGGTAGTCGTACGTGTGGTACCGGTGGTTGGAGGCCGAGGCGAAGATCGGGGTCAGGTAGAGGGCCGTGATGCCCAGGTCCGCGAGGTACGGCAGTCGCTCGGCGATCCCGAGCAGGTCCCCACCCTTGAATCCGTGTCGAGTCGGCGGGGCATCCCACGGCTCGAGCGGTCCGGGCTTGTGGACGCGCGAGCTGGCGGCGAACCGATCCGGGAAGACCTGGTAGAACACCGCGTCGCGGACCCAGGCCGGCGTCTCGATGGGCATCGGCGGCACACTCTAGCAGCGTCGACAGCCGCCACGTCGGGCGGGGCATCCCGCAGCCCGGTGACCCGGGGCCGGGCGACCTCCCGGGTCAGTCGCGGACGACCGAGCGCCAGGGTCCGACGAGCAGCTCGAACGAGCCCGGCTCGATCAGGCCCCGGGTCGTCAGGCCCAGGGCCGCCGTCGCGGCCGCACTGGTGAGCCGAAGCCGCCGGACGTAGGCGCTCTCGAGGAACAGGAGGACGACGCCACTGACCAGGGCGACCGCCCCGAAGACGAGCGCCAGGACGGCCACGCCACCGAGGCCGCTGACGACCGCACCGAGCACCCCGATGACCAGCGCCGAGAGGGCGTTCTCGGCCCACGACCAGCGCGGGGCGGTCTCACGGCCGCCCGGCGAGGACAGGGCCGCCTCGCGAGCAGCCGCCTGCGCCGCCTCCAACGCGGGTCCGCGGCCGGCCGTCCGGCCCGCCGCGATGGCCGCCGACCGGGCGGCGGCGACCGAGCCCGCCGGGACGCCGAGCGGCACCCATCGCCAGGCGACGGCCGATGCCACCTGGCGAGCCTGCGCCGGCGACAGCGCAGCCGCCTGCCGGAGGAGCTCGGCCACCTCGTCGTGGTTGGGTCCGTAGTCGACAGCCGGCCGCGGTGGCGGGTCCTCCGCGCCCCGGTCGACCCGACCGAAGGTCACGCCGTCGTGTCCCGGGGACGCGTCTGACGGGGTCGTCATGCGAGTCGCCCCCTCTCGATGCGCCGGCCGGCTAGCCCTTCACGCCGCCCGTCGCGAGACCGGAGATCAGGTACCGCTGGGCCACGTAGAACATGATCATGACCGGGATCGTGATGAGGACCGAGCCGGCCGTCAGCAGGTTCCACGGCTGGTTGAACGGGTCGATGAAGGTCGCCATGCCGACTGGGAGCGTCAGCGCGTCCTTGCTCGTCAGGAACGACCGGGCGAAGAGGAACTCGTTCCAGGCCGTGATGAAGCTGTAGAAGGCCGTGACGGCCAGCCCCGGGATCGACAGCGGGACGACGATCCGCCAGAACGACCCGAAGATCCCCAGGCCGTCCACCCGGCCGGCCTCTTCGAGCTCGTAGGGGATCGTGTCGAAGAATCCCTTGAGCATGAGGATGCAGAACGGGATGGCGATGGTCGAGTACGAGAGGATCAGGGCCCACGGCGTGTCCAGGAGCTTCAGGCTGGTGAAGATCTGGTAGAGGGGCACCAGCACGATGATCCCCGGGAACATCTGGGCCACCAGGAACATGTAGAGGCTCGCGCTGCGGCCACGGAAGCGGAAGCGGGAGAGCGCGTAGGCGCAGGTGGCGGCCAGGAAGACGCCGATGACCGTCGTGCAGGCGGCCACGAACATCGAGTTGAAGGCCCAGCGCAGGAAGTCGGCCCGGCCCAGCAGCTGCGCGTAGTTGTCGAACGTCGGCGAGTCGATCAGCTTGATCTCGGTGGAGAACACCTTGTCGGCCGGCTTGAAGCTGGACACCAGGGTCCAGAAGACCGGGAAGATGGACCAGATCGCGAAGGCGATCAGGATCAGATGGGTGACGACGAGGTCGCGCCGCTTCATCTTCATCGCCGATCTCCTCAGGACTCGCGTGAGGCGCGTCGGTAGACGGCGCTGAAGGAGAGGAGCAGGAGGAACACCAGCACGGCGTACGCGGTCGCCACCGCGTAGCGTCCCTGGGTGAACGCGCTGAACGTGGACGTGATGAGGATGTCGGTCTTCCCGCCCGGGCCACCGCCCGTGACGAGGAAGATGACCACGAAGATGTTGAACGTCCAGATGATGCCCAGCAGGATGACGGTGCTGCTCACCGACCGCAGCTGCGGGATGGTGATGTTCCAGAACCGCTGCAGGCGGTTGGCTCCGTCCACCTGGGCCGCCTCATAGAGGTCGGTCGGGATGCTCTGGAGACCGCCGAGCAGGGCCACCATCATGAAGGGAACGCCCAGCCAGACGTTCACCACGATGACCGTGATGTAGTACCAGGGGAACGTCGAGACCCAGGCCGTGCCCTGGATCCCGAAGGCCCCCAGGACGTTGTTGATCAGTCCGTACTCGCCGTTGAAGATGAACAGCCAGGCGATGGCGGTGATGTAGCTCGGCACCGCCCAGGGCAGCAGCAGCAGCAGCCGATAGACGGTCCGGCCGCGGAACCGCTGGTTGAGGGTCACCGCCAGGAGGAGGCCCAGCGTGAAGTGGAAGAAGACGTTGACCAGCGTCCAGATGATCGTCCAGATCAGCGTCGGGTAGAAGTTCTTGTCCTTGCCGCCCAGGATGTCGATGTAGTTCTGGAGCCCGACGAACTTCCAGCTGGCCGGCTTGAAGATGGTCGCCGAATTGTCGGCATTCAGGTTGGTGAAGCTGAAGACGACGCTCTGGATGAGCGGCAGGAAGACGATCAAGGCCATGACGATCAGCGCCGGGGCCATGAAGGTCCAGGCGACCCAGGCTCGCGACCGCACCGCTCCCTCCTCCTGTCCCCTCAGGTGGTGACGTGGGGGGGGCCAAACAGACTCGATGCCGAGTCTGGCCCCTCGCCCCCAGCGGGGGAGAGGGGTGGCCGAAGGCCGGGGTGAGGCCGGATCGAACCCATGGGACGCTTTTCAAAACTTGATTTTGCCCACCAGCCAGTGTCCGCCGAACCGCTGGCGGAGGAGTGGCCGG
>JAPVSP010000258.1:0-9514 GCA_047519685.1 Chloroflexota bacterium | reverse complement strand
CGTCTCGGCGTACAGGACGGCCGTCGGCGCCGCGGCGAGGGCGGCCCGCACGGCCGCGAGATCCGTGATGTCGACGAACTCGGTCGCGACGCCCAGCACGCCGAACCGGCGCAGGAGCAGGCTGCGCGTCGAGCCGTAGACGGCCCGGGTGCAGACGACCCGGTCGCCGGCACGGACCAGCGGGAGCAGCGCCGCGTGGATCGCGCCCATGCCCGAGGCGAGGGCGAAGCCCGCCTCGGCGCCCTCGAGCGCCGCCACGGCCTCGCCCAGGGCGACGGCGGTGGGATTGTCGAGGCGGCTGTAGGCGTAGCCTCGGACCCGGTCCGTCGCGACGGCGCCGAGCTCCTCGGCATCGTCCGCGGAGAAGGTGGCCGTCTGGTAGATCGGGACGGAGGTCGGGCGCTGCTCCACGCGCGGCGCTCGGGTGGCGGCGCGGATCGCGCGGGTCGAGAAGCCGGTCACGCGCCGATGCTACACCGAGCCAGGGGCGTCCCCCTGTGGCTCGCCGACCTCCGATCCCACCTGGATCGGCTGACCGACCTCGAACGAGCCGGGCTGCGGGCCCATGACCCGGTTCTTCCCGGCCCGCTTCGAGCTGTACATGGCCTGGTCGGCGCTGATGAACAGCGCATCGGCCGATGCCCCGTCGCCGGGGAAGGTCACGACGCCGACCGAGACGGACGGCCGGATGAGCTCGCCCGGCGCGTCGATCGCCAGCTCGCCGATGCCCAGCCGGATCTTCTCGGCCAGGACGAAGGCGCCGGTCGGGTCGGTCTCCGGGCAGAGCACGACGAACTCGTCCCCGCCGTAGCGAGCGGGGGTGTCGATCCGGCGGACGCCGCTCCGGATGACGTCGCCGACGGCGCGCAGGAGCCGGTCGCCGAGGTGGTGCCCGTGCCGGTCGTTGACGGCCTTGAGCCCGTCGAGGTCCATCATCAGAAGGCAGAAGCCGCGCCCGGAGCGGCCCGACCGGGCGATCTCGCGCTCGACCGCCGCGAACAGGAACGAGCGATTGAACAGGCTCGTCAGGGGATCGACGGTCGAGGCCCGGATGGCCGCCTCGCGCGACCGCCGCTGCTCGCGCGCGATGACCATCGCGACATAGGCGAGCAGCAGCAGCGCGCACAGGTTGATGGCGATCGTGGCGATCGCGCCCGACGTCAGCGCCCCGCGACCGATCGGGAGGAGCACGGCGGCGAGATAGCCGAGGCTCGCCACGAGCGCGAGGGCGACCGTGACCGCCGGGCTGACGACGAGCGCGGCACCCGCCACGATCAGGGCGTAGGTGAAGAAGAACGGGCTGGACTCCTGGCCGGTGAGCAGGACCAGCAGGCTGGCGAACGTGATGCCCACGCTGCCCTCGAGAACGAACTTGGCCGGTCCCAGGGCCGTGGCCGGCAGCAGGTCGTGGACGACGACGATGAACAGGCCGGCGAGCGCGAGGATGGCGAGGATGAGCGGCTGCGTGCCCGGCCAGAGCCCGGACACGGCGACGATCGCGGTGACGGCCAGCAGGTAGACCCAGGCGACGATCCGCACGACGCGGTCGTAGGCGCCGGTCGGGACGTCCGCGAACAGGTCGAGGCCCGATCGACCGGTGACGGCGGCCAGCTGGACGGCCGACGGCGCGTGCTCGGCGACCGAGACCTCGTCGCGTGACGCGCGTCGGCCGACCAGGGGCGGCACGACGACGAGCGCCATGATGACCAGGTTCGCCAGGACGGCGACGGCCAGCAGCGCGAGGACGGGATCGATGGGCACGGTCGGACTCGCTCCTCCGGGGCGGGGTCTCGGGGCACCCCACGCGGCCAATGGTAGACGCGGGACGGGGCGCGCGGCGAAGGCTGCGGGACTCCACGGTGCCCGGGCGCACCCCATGCACCGACGAGCGGCCCTGGCTCAGCGCGTCCCCCACTGGTACGTCTGCTTGAGCAGCCGAAGGTAGACGAAGGTCTCGGTCTCGCGGACGCCGTCGATCGCCCGGAGCCGCTCGGCGAGGAAGCGGAGGAGGCCCTCGTTGTCCTCGCACACCGTCTCGATGAGGATGTCGTACGTGCCGGCCGTCACGACCACGTAGTCGACCTCCGGAAAGGCCGCGACCTCCTCGGCGACCGACATGAGCTTGGACGCCTCGCAGCGGATGCCGACCATGGCCATCTGATGGAAGCCGACGCGGAGCGGATCGGTGACGCCGACGATCTGCAGGACACCTCGCTCGACGAGCCGGTTCGTCCGGGCCCGGACCGCGGCCTCCGAGACGCCGAGCTCGGACGCGATCCGGGTGAACGGGCGTCGCCCGTCCTGCTGGAGGTGCTCGATGATCCGCTTGTCGAGCTCGTCGATCTCCTCGCCATGGTTCCCGCGGGGACGCACGTCACGCATCGCGTCAGGATGACGGGCTGGGGCCGCCGGCGGGAGAGGGTGACGCGCCGGGCGAGACCGCGGCTGGCAGGGGGTCGACCGACGACTGGCCCATCGGGCCGAGCAGCGGGTCCAGCGCGGCGAGGAGTCGGGCCGCCGCCTCCCGGAAGCGGGGGTCGGGCGACGGCGCGCCGAGGTTCGTCGTGTGCGGGCCGAACTCGACGAGGATGTTCAGCCCGGCGAGCCGGTACGGCGCGTCGCCCTGGCCGGGCGGCGTGCCGGCCTTGAAGCCGCTCGCGGCGAGCGCCCTGGCGCTGCTGTACTCGGACAGGATCAGCGGCCAGCCCGCGAAGGTCGCGTTGATCCGCCGACGCGGCTCGCCCGAGGTGCCGCCCGAATCGGCGTTGTTGGCGACGATCGCCAGGCCGGCCTCGCCGAGCTTCGCGAACACGACCGTGAGCGAGGCGGGTTCGCTCAGATGCGCGACCGGGGTCGGCGTCGGGGCGGTCGACGGGGCGGCCGTGGGGGTCGCGGCGGCCGAGCCGGAGCAGCCCGCGACCGCGAGTCCCAGGACGAGGGCGAGGAGCGCGCCCCGCCCGCCGGACGGCGCCGTCCAGCGCCGGCGCGGCAGCGCCGTCACGCCACAGGCCCCCGGATCGCACAACCCCCGCATCGCGGCGGCGATGCTAGCACGGACGGTCACCGACACCAGTGGTACCAACGGCCGCCCGGCCATGGGACCGCGCGGGCCGCCCCCCGGCGACGCGGCGCGCCGCGAGCGAGGCGCCGGACCAGCGACCCGGCAGGCGAGCCGCCGACCCGCGTTCACGAGCCGCCGTCGAGCCGCTCCAGGACCGGCGCGAGCTCCTCGATGGAGGCGGGCGTGATCGGATCGAGGACGAGCTGCAGGTGGGCGATCCCCTCGCGCGCGTAGGCTCGGAATGCCTCGGCCAGGACGTCCGGCGGACCCTCCAGCGGGCGGATCGCGGCCGCTGTGGCGTCGCCCTGGGTCCGACCCATCCCGCCACTGAGGCGGACGAGGACGGCGACGGTCCGTTCGAGGGTCGCGGGGTCCCGCCCGACCTCCCGGCAGGCCGCATCGACGCGCTCGCGCAAGGGCCCGACCCCCGCCGGTCGGTTGCCGGTGTCGGCGTACCAGGCGTTCCACGCATCGACGTACGGCGCGGCGATCCGCAGCATCCGCTCGCCGCTCGATCCGACCAGCAGGGGCGGCCCGCCCGGTCGCGGCCCTCGTGGCAGGAGCTCGCAATCGCGGACCTCGTAGTAGCGCCCCACGAAGTCGATCGCCCCCTCCCGGAGCAGGGTCCTGACGATCGTGAAGGCCTCCTCGAAGCGCGAGATGCGGTGGTCGAACGGCAGGCCGAAGGCGCGGTACTCGGTCTCGTTCCAGCCGGCCCCGAGGCCCAGGATCAGCCGGCCCCCGCTCACCTCGTCGACGGTCGCGGCCTTCTTGGCGAGCATCGCCGGGCTGTGGAAGCTGGTGGCGGCCACCAGCGGGCCGAGTGCGATCCGCTCCGTGCTCGCGGCGAGCGCCGCCAGGCAGGACCAGGCCTCCCACGGCCCGCGCGTGGAACCATCGGGCAGCCGATACAACAGGTGGTCGCCGACCCACAGCGAATCGAAGCCGGCCTCCTCGGCCAGGCGCGCCATCGTCCGAAGCTCGACCCAGCGGACCTCCCGCTCGACCTCGGGGAGCTGGATGCCGATCCGGATGGGCCGGCGGGCTGGGGCGAGCGACACAGGTGGACTCCTCGGCGCGGCCGTCGGGCGATCGGGGCCGATCGCCGGTCCAAGGGTAGCCCTCGATCCGGCCCTCGTCGCCCGCCCGACGGTGCGGACCACCCGAGGACCATCGGCATCCTTCCCGTCGGGGTCGCATACTGACCGGGCCGGGTCGGCTCTGACGCCGTCGGGGCCGGCGCGTCGTCTCGACCGGGGGCCTCGGGCCACCGCTGCGGCGCCCGGCTGGACGACCGGGGATCCGGGAGCCGCCAGTTCGCGGCCCCTGCCGACCACCGGCCGGACCGACGGACCGACGGACCGACGGACCGACGTACGGTCGAGGGATCTCCACGAACGAGGCCGAGCCGCATGACTCCCGAGCCACCCGAGGAGGACGCACGCGATGCGGGGGCGGCGCCGGGTCGGACACGCCTCGAGCCCGACAGCTGGCACGACCCGGTCACGGGGCTGCCCGGACCCGCCTTCTGGCGGACGGTCGTCGCCACCGAGTCGGCTCGGAACGCCCGATACCGACGGCCGGCATCGGTGGTCCTGGCCGAGATCGTGGGCCTCGCCGCGATGGTCGACCTGTGGGGCGACGACGTCGCCGCGCAGGCCCTCGTCGCCGTGGGCCGGGTCCTGCAGGGCGGTTGCCGCTCGAGCGACTATGTCGCACGCCTCGATGACGCCCGGTTCGGGGTCCTCCTGACGGAGACCGACGAGGTCGCCGCGATCAACTACGTCGAGCGCGTGCGGGAGCGCTGCGAGCGGCGGCTGCGGACGGCCGAGCAAGGGGTCCGCGTCGCCTTCGGCTGGGCGAGCCCGACCGGCTCGGGCACGCTGCTCGTCGCCGCCGGCCGGGCCGAGACGCGGCTCCGCCGCGAGCGAGGCGACTGACCCCCAGGGCGCCCCGGCACCCTCGCGCCGTTCGGCACTGGCCGCTCGGAGGGTGCTGGGGCAGCATCGCGCGGTCGACGAGCGCGCCGGCAGGCGCTCGGGCGTCTCGCCCGATGCCTACTTCCGGGAGATCCCCGATCCGGCGGACCACCCGACGTTCCGGATCGAGCCGATCGCGACGGGCGACGAGGCCTGATCGGAGACGCGCCTCGGGCCACCCCGCGGGCGATCCCGGCCGGTAGACTGGGGCGCCTCGGCGCCGTCGCCGGCGCGAGGGGAGGTGTCGAGTTGGCCCGCGGTCTGCTGCCGTCGCTCGCCGTCGCGCTGCTCATCGGCGCGCTCGTCGCCGGCTGTGCCGGGTCGTCCGGCGCCACGGCAGGGACGAGCCCGAAGCCCTCGCCGCTCCCGCCCGGCACGTACGCCTCGAGGTCCTTCCAGCCGGCCGTGACGTTCACGCTCCCGGCGGGCTGGGAGAACCCGTCCGACGCGTCGACGTACTTCCAGCTCCAGCCGGCCGGGTCCGACGTGACCGGCATCCACCTCTTCCGCGACCCACGCGCGGCGTCCCAGGATGCGTCCTGCCCCACGATCCCGGAGGCCTCCATCGGGACGCTGTCGACCGATCTCGCGACCTGGATCCGCGCACGTCCCGGTCTCGTCGTGAGCAACCCGAAGCTGGTGACGGTCGGCGGGCTGCGGGGCGTGGAGCTCGACATCGGCATCGTGGCCGGATGGACGGCCTCGTGCCCGTTCGCGAACGGTGCCCCGACCGTGCCGCTCTTCGTAGGCAAGAACGGCGAGTACCGCTGGGTGATCGCCGGGAATGAGCGCCTTCGCCTGGACCTTCTCGACGTCCCCGGCGGCGGCACGGTGGTCGTCGATGTCGACGCCTTCGACGGGACGCTGTTCGCCGAGCTGCTCAACGCGGCGGATCCGATCGTCAGGGCCTTCTCATTCGCGGCGAGCTGAGCCGCGCCGCCCGACGTCGGCCGGCCTCGCTCGGTCCGTGGGCCGCGATCTGCCGGGCCGTCAGGGCAGGATCGCGAACGAGTCCATCATCGCCGCGATGTCCGCCCGCTCCTCGGCCGTCGGCGGGCCGCCGGTGCTGAGCGTCACGACGAACTGGTGACCGCCACCGAGCAGCAGGTACTGCGTCGTCTGGATGATGCCGTCGGCGATCCCGCTGTTCGGGACGCGGAAGCCGTAGGTGAAGCGGACCGCCTGCCCGGCCGGCAGCGAGATCCGGACATGGTCGATCGGCTTGACGACGTTCAGGGCCACCAGGGTCGCGAGGTTCGCCTGGTCCAGCTGGTCGAGGGTCAGCGATCCCGACGGCAGCCGGAGGACGTTGACCGTCGTCATGTACTTCGCCTTCGGGTCGAAGCTCGCCGGTCGGAACGCGAGGAGCCGGACCCCACCGGGCAGGATCGCCCGAAGCGTCTCGAGATAGGTTGCCGCGTCGGTCGCCGAGATGTGCGAGACCGAGGCGATGACGGCCAGGTCCGCGGTCGCGGATGCGTCCGTGAGCCCGATCCCCTGCCAGCCATCGGCGAGCGTGATCGCGAAGCCATCCGGGGTGTCGACGATGCGACCCGTGGAGGCCTTCGCGCCCGGCGAGGCGGTGGACGATGATACGGCGCCCGGCGATGCCGACGGGCCAGCGGACGGGGAGCTCGCCGACGACGCGCCGGGCGAGGGAGCCGGGCTCGCGGGTGGTGCGGCCGTGCAGGCGACGATGGCGGCAGCGACCGCGACGAGCGCCAGCATCTCAGCAGGTCGGCGCACCATCGGTTCCCCCAGTCATCGGATGCGGAGCCGGACGACCGGACGATATCCCAAGGGCGGATCGCCGACGGAGGCGGCAGCGCCTGCTGCCGTTGGTGGTGGTCGGGGCGGCGGGATTCGAACCCGCGATCTCGTGCTCCCAAAGCACGTGCGTTACCGGGCTACGCTACACCCCGACGGTCTCGTGCTCACGAACCGTGCATCACTCTACCGTCTTGGGCTCGGTGGCTCCCAGAGCACGAGCGCTACGCCCCGGCGGCTCCGTGCTCGGGAGTCGTGGAAGAGCGAGCCAGTGCCCCGCGAACGAGTCGGGCTCAGGCGATCTCGATCGGGACTTCGTAGATCTCGGCCGTCGGGTGACCCGCCCGCGCGTGAATGCGCAGGACGGCCTCTTTGCTTGGACCGGTCGACAGGCAGAAGAGCTTCCCGGCCTCTGGATCCAGCCAAGAGTGCTCGAAGTGGACCCCCTCCTCGGCTTCGATCGTGAACTCGGCGGTCGCGGCGTCCTCGAACTGACCCTGGGTCACGCCACCGAAGCCCTCGTGCACGTCCATGAAGCGCGGCATGCTCGCTCCGACCTCCCCGTCAATGGCGCATCGGCGGGGACGTCGCACGAATGCGCATGAACGAATGATGACATGCGGGACAAGGGCGGACCCACCTCGTGCGCCGGCACCCAGCCGGGAGTCGGGCGACAGGCCGTCAGGCCTCGCCGCCACCGAGCGTCGGAGGTGCGTCGACCGCGGACCGTCGATAGATGGCCCGGCAGCGCTCGAGCAGCCTGCTCGAGCTGAACGCGTCGCCTCGCCGGATCGCCCGGATCCCGGCCGCGCCCAGCATCTGCGCCGCCCGTCCCGCCAGCGCCCGTGTCCGCTCGTCGTCCAGCCCGAGCTGCTGTCGATGGCGGGTCGCCTGCTCGAGGTGGTAGCCGATGATCTCCTCGTATTCGATCAGCCGGTCGGCCGCCATCCTCTCCTGGAATGCTGCAACGTGCTCATGGAGCTCAGCGCGTTCGGCCCTGCTCAGCCCAGCGTAGGCGGCATCGCGGATGAGGATGTGCCTGAAGCGGAACGAGCGGCGGGAGGGATCGTCCTGGTCGGCGACGAAGAAGCGCTTGCGGAGCAGCGCTTCAGGCGCCGCCCCTAGCTCGCTGCCCAGCGCGAGTAGCTCGTCGAGAACGAAGCGTTCCCCGATCACGCTCGCGTGCCGCAGGGCAGTCTTCTCCTCGGGCTGGAGCCCGTCGATGCGCGCCGCGACGATCGACAGGATCGTCTCGGGGAGCGCAAGGTCCGCGGCAGAGCCCTTCGCTCGCCACGCCCCGTCTGCGAGCTCGAGACAATCGGTCTCGATCAGCATGCGGACGAACTCCTCGCAGAAGAGCGGGTTGCCAGCCGACCGCTCGACGACCCACGATCCGACGAGCGGCGGCAGGGCCGTACTCCCGAGCAGTGTCGAGAGGAGTGCTCGGGTGTCCGACTCGTCCAGCGACTCGAGCATGAGCAGCGACGCGTCTGCCCTGCCCGCCGACCACGACGGGTATCGTTCGAGCAGCTCAGGACGAGCCACGCAGACGAGAAGCAGCGGACCCGCGCTCGACCGATCCGTGAGCTGCGCCAGCGCGTCGAGCGCGGCCGGGTCCGCCCACTGCAGGTCTTCGATGACCACGACGAGTGGGCCACGCGCGGCGACCGCCTCGAGGTGCTGCTGGATTCCCCAGCTGAGCTCGACCGCGACCCGAGCGCGCGGAACGGTCGGAAGCGCCACGTCAGGGGATTCGAGGCCCAGGGCCACCGCGATCCGCGCCTCGATAGCCTGCAGCCGGTCATTCGGTACGAGCTCGGCGAGCCGCTCGCGGAGCCTGGCGAGCGCAGCGGCGCGGTCGTCCGATGGCTCGATCGCTGCGTCCTCCCGGAGTACCTCCATGAGCGGCCAGTACGCGATCCCGTCGCCATACGGCAGGCAACGCCCGTTAAGGACACGCACGTCGACACGCGTCCTCAGGCGAGCCAGGGCCTCCGCGACGAGCCTCGATTTGCCTACGCCCGCGTTCCCGACGATCGTGAACAGGTAGCCTGCGCGCTCATCGCAGGCACGCGCCAAGCCATCCAGGAGCTGGCACAGTTCACGCTCGCGACCGACGAGCGCGGGCGCGTCGCGGTGCGATTCCGGAAGGGCGGTCCGCGCCCGCAACGCGTGAAACGCCGGAACCGGCGCGGTCTTGCCCTTCGCCGTGATCGGCTCATGCGGCTCGTATTCGATCGCATCGCGGGTGAGGCGCTCGGTCAGCGCCCCGACGACGACCTCGTCGGGGCCTGCTCCCTGCTGAAGTCGGGCGGCGACGTTTACCGCGTCGCCGGTCACGAGGGACTGGTGTTCATCCCCCACGCCGGCGACCACCTCGCCGCTGTTCACGCCGATCCGCAGCGCGAGGGCGATACTCGCCCCGCGGTTGAGCTCGGCGACCGCGTCTCGCATTGCGAGCGCCGCACGCACCGCCCGCTCTGCGTCATCCTCGTGCAGCCGCGGGACTCCGAAGACGACCATGACGGCATCGCCGATGAACTTCTCGACCGTCCCGCCGTGCGTCACCGCGATGTCCTTCATCCGCGCGAAGTAGCGCAACATCACGCTGCGGACCAGCTCGGGGTCATGCTCCGTCCCGAGCCCCGTGGAATCGACGACGTCCGCGAACAGCAGGCTGACGAGCTTGCGCTCCTCGGTCATTTGG
>JAPVSP010000257.1:0-3999 GCA_047519685.1 Chloroflexota bacterium | reverse complement strand
GCGGCCGTCGCGGCCTGGCGGTCCTACCCGGACCTGCGCGACCCGGCACGCTTCGACGCCTGGTTCGACCGGATCCTCGTCAACGGCTGTCGGGACAGACTGCGTCGCCGCGGCAGGGTTCGTCGGATCGAGGTGGACGCTGTGCCTGAGACATCCATCGCCGACCGGTCGGAGGTGATCGCCGAACGCGACGCGCTCCGGATCGCGTTGGGTTCCCTGCCCGATGCCCAGCGGGTGGTCGTCGTCCTGCGCTACTTCGACGACCTGCCGCTCGATGAGATCGCCAATAGAACGGGTGAGCGTGTCGGGACTGTGAAGTCGCGCCTGCATTACGCCCTCGCGTCGCTGCGGGCGGCCTATGAGGCCGCCGCACGGCCGGGCCGGGAGGTGGCACGATGAGCGAGCAGACGCTCGAGCCGCGCCTCGAGCGCGACCTTCGCATCGTCCTCGACGAGCTAGCGCCATCCGAGACTCCGCCCTCGCTCAGGAGCTTCGTGGCTACCGTCGCCGAGCGCGAGGCCGTCGTTCGGGGACCGCGCCAACTCGGCCGGCAGTTCTTCGCCTTCGCCGCGGCAACCGTCGCCGTCGGCGGCTTCATCGCGGTCCTCGCGATCGGACTCGGCGTTATCAACGGGCTCCCGATCGGGCCGGGCCAGCCGGCGGGCACGGCGACCGCGGGGCAGTCGCCATCGCCCTCGCCGTCCTCGTCACCGAGCGTCGTGCATCGAAGCCTCACCTTCCGGCTGGTGCCCGCCGATGGCCACGCGCCGACGGTGGCGGAGCTCCAGGCCGACACTAACGTGCTGCTCGACCGCGTGTCGCTCTACGGGGGCTCGTCCGGTGCGGGCTTCCAAGGCGCCGGGGCTGACCGCATCGACGTGGAAGTCGACGTGCCTGTGAATGACCCGGGCATGCTGGAACGCGTCGCCGCCACCCTCGCGGCGCCCGGCGCGGTGCGGCTCGTCCCGCTCGGGTCCGACGGCCAGGGGCCAGGACAGACCATCGATCCGGCGCTCCCGCCGCTCCTGTCAGGTGACGCTATCGAGGAGGCGGCGGTCGGCTCAGACCAGTCGGGGGTTCCGGTGCTCGACATCGTTCTGTCGCCCGCCGCCGCCGAGACGTTCGCGACTTGGTCGGCGGCGCACGTCGGCTCTCAGTTCGCGATCACGCTTGACGGCACGATCGAGGCAGCACCGATCGTGCAGTCTCCCGTCACGGACGGACACCTTCGAATCGGCCCAGACACGACAGGGTCCGAGGCGATCGTCCGCCTCGCCGCGGTCCTCCGCTCGGGGCCCTTGCCGGTCCCCGTCGCTCTCGTGGCATCCCAGCCGTAAGCGGCAAGGAGCCAGCGAGGGAAGGTGGCACCGGCGGTCGACTGGCTACGGCAGGGAGCCAGGCGGCAGAACGTGTTGCACGTCCGAGCGTGGGAGGAGACGTGATGGGCACAGGCCCACCGCTGCCGCGGGCTACGACGTCCGCAGGCGGGCAGCGACGCTCGCTTTTGCTCGTGATGGCCGCCGCCGTCTTCGTCTGGATCGCGGCCGGCCTCTTGCGCGCGCCCGGGATTGCCCGTGACTACCTCGCCGCTATGGAGCGTCCGAAGCAGGTCAGCGGCGTGAGCACCGGGCTCGGGCTGGCAATTCCGCCCTTCTGGTCGGTCCAGGTCCGAGGCACGGTGACCGAGTCGAGCGGCGCCTCCTACAGGTCGGCAATGATCCTCTGGGTCGAACCGGTTACGGGCTTCGTCCTGACGGTCGGGGCTGGTTGAGGCGTCCAGGGGTGGCTGGCCCGGCTCGTGAGGCGGCCCAGACGCCCGCCGCGCCATCCTCCACACAACCCCGCCGCACACGAGTCCGGGTCAGCGTCGTTTCGCCCGTCGTCTCCCTTTCTCCCTCCGGACGTTTGACACCCACCGAGGCGGCTCCGACACTCCCGCCGTCCGCACCCCGACGGCACAGTCCGGGTCAGCGTCGTTTCGCCCGTGCTCTTCCCCTCTCCCTCGACGCGTTTGACAGGCCCGGAGCCCCCTCCGACACTTGACTCGTTCGGATCGAGACGGGCCGCGGATCCCGCGGCCGATGGCCCCAGCGCCCGAAGGAGTCCTATGTCTCGCCTCTCCCGGTTCCTGGCCCCGTCCACCGTCGCCCGCGCCCACTGCGACCTGCCCTGCGGGGTGTACGACCCCGAGCAGGCCCGCATCGAGGCCGAGTCCTGCTATCGGATCGTCGAGAAGCACAACGCCAGCGAGGATCCGACCTTCCGGACCCGCGCCATCGCGATCAAGGAGCAGCGCGCCGACCTGGTGAAGCACCACCTCGACGTCCTCTGGCACGACTACTTCAAGCCGGAGCATCTCGAGGCCGTCCCGAACCTCCACGACCTGTTCTGGAAGGCCAACAAGCAGGTCTCGAAGGTCAAGGCGTCCACCGACCTGGCCGACGCGAAGGCCCTGCTCGACCTCATCGACCAGGTCGACGCGGCCTGGAAGGCGACGGGCGGGGAGCAGAAGACCCGCGTCGCCGGCCGGCCGTCCTGACCGACCCGCCCGCGTGACCGCCTCGAGGCCCCGCCCGGCGGCGGGGCCTCGGCGTCTCCGACGCATCCTCGGCCGCCGCACGAGCGACCGGCTCGTGGGCCTGGCGGCCCGGCTGCCCGGTCCCTGGCGAGTCGCCGTCGCCGAGGCCAGCATGCGGCCCGCCCTGGAGCCCGGCGACTGGCTCCTGGTTGACCCCACCACGACACGCTGGCCGCGGCGCGGCTCGCTCGTCGTGTTCCGCGAGCCGGAGTCCGGTGCGCTCGCGATCAAGCGCGTCGCCGCCGGCCCGGGGGACTGGGTCCCGTTCGCGGACGGCTTCCTGCACCTCGGCGGAGACGAGGCGTGGCTGCTCTCCGACGCGGACGAGGCGGCCACGGCCGCGGCGGGCCTCGGCGCGCCCATCGACTCGCGCCGCTACGGACCGGTCGCGCTCGAGCGGTTGGTCGGGCGCGCCTGGCTTCGGTACGGGCCGCCGCACCGGTTCGGGCCGCTCGCGACCCGCCCGCCCGTTCTGCCCGGCGTCCGTCCTGGGGGCGACCCCGGCCCCTAGCCGCCCGCGTCGACGCAGGCGGGCTCAGACCCTCTGCGGGATCCGCCCCGCGGCGGGTCCGCGGCGGCGGGCCCTGCGCGCTGCGCCATCGGCAACCCGGCCGCCCGGCAGTCGGCCGCGAGAGCCGCCTGGATCTCCGACTCGGGGCCCCAGCGGGCCGGGAACGCGATGAGCCGGACGAGGCCGAGGCCCGCCAGCCGGCCAAGGTAGTCGATCCGCGCCGGCCCGGGCATCCGGACGTCGTCATCCCGGGCGTACAGCGAGACGCGCAGGGTGGCCGGGTCCCGGCCCTCCTCCTCGCAGCGCTGCCGGATGATCGGCATCGTCTCGGCGACCTGCTCGGGCGTCTGGTAGACGAGGTTGAGCTCGTCGGCGAAGCGCGCGGCGTACCGGAACGTCACGTTCCGGCCGTTGCCGCCGACGATGATCGGGATCCTCGGGTGCTGGAGGCCCTTCGGCTCGTTGATGGCGCCCTTGACGCTGCCGTACCGACCGGCGTACGTGGCGCGACCCGGCTCGAGCATCCGCCGGACGATCTCCAGGTGGTCGCCGAGCGCCGCCAGGCGCTCGCCGAGCGTCGGGTAGCCGTACCCGTACGCCCGCCACTCGTCCTCCTTCCAGCCCGCCCCGAGCCCGAGCTCGAAGCGCCCCCCTGAGATGACGTCCACCGTGGAGGCCATCTTGGCGGTCAGGGCCGGGTTCCGGAAACCGGTGCACACCACCATCTGGCCCAGGCGGACGCGACGGGTGACCATCGCGAGCGCGGTGACGAGCGAGAACGCTTCGAAGGTGATCTCATCGGTCGGGACGGGCACGGTGTGGAAGTGGTCGAAGGCCCAGAGCGACTCGAAGCCGAGCGCCTCCGCGTCGACGGCGAGCTCGAGCGTCCGCGCCATCGCGTCCGCCGGGC
>JAPVSP010000256.1:0-4247 GCA_047519685.1 Chloroflexota bacterium | reverse complement strand
TCCTCCGGCTGCTCGCCGACGGCCACGACACGGCGGAGGTCGGGCGCCGGCTGTACTTCAGCGAGCGCACGGTCAAGAACGTCATCCACGACCTGACGAGCCGCCTGGAGCTGCGCAACCGGTCCCACGCCGTCGCCTACGCGATCCGCGAGGGCCTGATCTAAGGGCCCGGCCCAGGACCCGCCGCGAGGGCGCGCCGGACCGGCCACCCCGCGCGCCCGGCCGGCCACCCCGCGCGGGGATCTCACACGTTCGGGTCGATGATCGTGCCCTGGTTGCGGCCGTGGTCCGTCGCCGTGTCGTAGTCCGCGTTGGCCTGGTCGGCGGCGTTGGAGATCTTGTCGAACGCCGCGTTCCCGGCGTCCTCCAACTTGCCGGCGATCTTGGTGTGGGCGCCTGTCCAGGCTTTGACGTCCTTCTGGACGTGACCGTCCTCGTGCTTCGACAGGGCCCCCGAGAAGCGGTCCCACTCCGCCTGCTGGGCCGCCGTGCCGCTCGCCCGGTCCGCCCAGCTGGGGAGCTCGATCGCCTGGGCGACCGTCACCTTCACGGACAGGATCCGGCCGTTGTCGGTCACCGTGTCCATGCTCGGCGTCGAGGTCTCCGAGCCCGCCTCGGTACGCCCGGCGACGGTGTCCGCCGCGTCCTGGAGGCTTCCCGAGACGCTGTACGTCGACCGGGTCGGCGGGCCGACGGTGGTCGAGCTGGCGCCCGCACCGGCGCCCGTCCCCAGCGGGACCTCCTCTCCCGACGCGCCCTCGTCGTCGGCGCGCTGGACGGTCTCGTCCCAGGGCACGGTCGCGCCTGACGGGGCCGGTTCCGTCCCGCCCGCCGGACCGCCGCTGGCCTCTCCGACCGCTGATCCGGCCGGGCCCTCGCCCGACTGCGCCGGCGCCTGGGACGTCTCGGCGGCGGGAGGGCCCTCGCCCGACTGGGCCGGCGCCTGGGACGTCTCGGCGGCGGGAGGGGTCGCGCCCGACTGGGCCGACCCCTGCGTGGGCTCCTCGCCGGCCTGGGCGGGCCCCTGCGTGGGCTCCTCGCCGGCCTGCTGGGTCTCCTGGGTCGACGTGTCGCGCTGGTCGGGGACGGGCGGCTCCTCCTCGTCCCGGCGTCGCAGTGCGAGCGCGCCGGGCCGCGCGGAAGGCCCCGCGACGAGATGGGCCACGGCGGCGTTGCCCGCCGCCGCCTGGAGGCCGAGGAGGGCGGGCCCGAAGTTCGCCATCCCCGTCTCGGCCGTGAGGCGCGACGCGAGCTCGAGCGACTCCGTCTCGTCGGCCCGGGTGATGGTCCTCGGAACGCCCGCCGGACGTGGCTGCCGGATCCTGACGGGCGTCACGCCCTCACCTCTCGAGCGACCGGGCGGCAGAGCCGGCACAACGTCGTCGCTCCCGCCAGGACGGTCATCGCGACCGCCCCCCCGGGCCACCCTTGAGACGCTCGGCCAGCTCGACCGCATCGACGCGCGCCTTCTCCAGCTGGATCGCGTCGGTCACGTCGCTCGACTTGCCCCCCAGCCCGGCCTTCGGCCAGATGTCCTTGCCGACGATGTAGAACGTGTCCATGACGAACGTGGCCAGGTCGTGCGCCGCCGGGTCGCTCCTCACCTTGTCGCGCAGCTCGGTCGACTCCTCCCCGCCGTCCCGCATCGCTGTGACGGCGCCCTTGTAGTCGGGCGGGTCGCCGCTGAGCGCGTCGATGGCGTTCTGGAGATCGTCCCGGATGACCCCCGCCTGGGCGGCCAGCGAGCCGGGATCGACGTCGCCGACGACCTCGACGGGGACGACCTGGCTCGGGCCGCCGCCCGTCGTCACGGGAGGCTCGACGGTCGAGACCGAGGAGGCGGCGGCGCCGATGTCGGGGAGCTCGTCGTCCGAAATGGCCGGGGCACGCTGGACTGTCCCCGCCTCGTCGGCCTCGAGGGCGATCCGCTGGGCGGAGGCCGCAGGTCCCGCGACCGCGGCGGGGACGGCCTCGCGACCGCCGGTCCCGGTCGCGACGGCCTCGGCCGTGGCCTCGGCGGCGCGCTCGAACCGATCGCCGGGGTCGGACAGGCTGAAGCCCGCGGAGGTCGGCCTCCCGTCCACCTCGCCGGCCCGCTGCTGGACGACGTGGGCGAGCTCGTGGGCCATCGTCTGCGGATCCGAGCCACCCTCGCCGACGACGATCTCCTCGCCGACGGTGTAGGCGCGGGCGCCCAGGGCCCGGGCCGAGGTCGTCGCCACGCCACCGTCGTGGACGCGGACGGTCGAGAAGTCGGCCTGGAAGGACGACTCCATCTGCTGCCGCAGGTCCGGATCGAGCGGGCGGCCGGCCTCGGCGAGGACGTCATCCGGCCGGGCGGCCTCCGGCCCGCCCAGGAACGCCGCCACGCCGGCGTTGCCGGCGGCACGCTGCAGTCGAGCGACCGCCTCGGGGCCGATGGCCGACGTGGAGGGAAGCTCGACGCCGGCCGGTCCGGCCTCTTCCGGCGCCCGCCCGGAGACCCGTCGGGGCGGCCCACCCGAGGCCCCCGACCTCCGCTCGCCCGCTCGATCGTAGCGTCGCATGGCAGTCTCCTATGAGCTCCGTACCAGGTCGAAGTACGGCCCGAATTCCGCCTCGGTGGACAGGTGGCCGAGCTTGCGGTACTCGCGGTCGGTCGCCCGGATCAGGTCGGCCGTCGTCACCCCGCGACCCTCACCCGCCGCCCTGTGCGCGGCGGTGAGGACGATGTTGCGGACGTTGCCTCCGGAGATCCGGAAGCGACCGGCGAGGAAGTCCAGGTCGAGGTCGTCGGCCCGCGGCAGCGACGCCGGGAGGTGGCGCTCCCAGATGCGACGACGGTCGGCTTCGTCCGGCATCGGGAAGTCGATCAGCACGTCGAGCCGCCGGGTGAACGCCTCGTCCAGGTTCGCCCGCAGGTTCGTCGTCAGGATCGCCGTCCCGTCGAAGCGCTCCATCCGCTGGAGGAGGTAGGCGACCTCGACGTTGGCGTAGCGATCGTGCGAGTCGCGCACGTCGGTGCGCTTGCCGAACAGGGCTTCGGCCTCGTCGAAGAGCAGGACGCCGTTCACCCCATCGGCCTGCGAGAAGATCCGATCGAGGTTCTTCTCGGTCTCGCCGATGTACTTGTCGACGACCGTCGCGAGGTCCACGACGTAGAGGTCCAGCCCGAGCTCGCCGGCCACGACCTCGGCGGAGAGGGTCTTCCCCGTCCCCGAGTCGCCGGCGAAGAGGGCGGTCAGCCCTCGCCCCCGCGAGGACCCGCGGCCGAGGCCCCAGCCGTCCAGCACGAGCTCCCGGTTGCGCGCGCGATCGGCCAGGTCGCGGAGCTGCGCGACGAGGGCCTCCGGCAGGACCAGGTCGGACCAGCCGGCCCGAGGCTCGACCCGCCGCGCGAGGCGCTCGAGGCCGGCGGCGTTCTGGGCCCGGACGCCGGCGGCGAGGTCCTGCGGACGGACGGTCCGGCCGGCTGCCGCGGCCTGCAGGCGAGCGGATTCGCCGGCCCGGGCGATCTGGGGCACCGAGAGGCGGTACGGCAGGGCGGCGGGGGCCCACGCCTCTTCGGCCCCGGCCCGCTCGGCACCGCCGCGGCCGCCGGCGAGGACGAGCTGCCAGGCCCGACGCCGGGAATCCGGTGAGGCCGGCGCGGCGGCCAGGAGCACCGCGATCCCCCGGCTCCAGGCAGGATCCCAGGAACGCGCCCCGTGCAGCGCCACCGGACAGGCGGCATCCCCAAGGGCGCGGACCGCCGCCGGGTACCGTTCGGCGAGCGCGTCCACCGGGCCGGCGACCAGGCCGGACCCGCGCAGACGCGCCTCGCGCACGGCCGCGGCGATCACCGGGCGCGGGTCGGGCGATGGGTCGAGCGCCGCCAGGTCCAGGACGATCGGCTCCGGCAGAGCGAGCTCCGCGAACGCGGCGCAGGCGATGCCCCGGGCGTCCGCGCCAGCGTCGTCGCGCAGGTAGGCCAGCCGACCACCCGCCCGGAGGGCACGGGCAAGGTCGGCGCCGGCGGCGTCGTCCGCCGGGTCCGCCGTCAGCAGGATCGGTGGCAGGGACGGCTCCGGCTCGTCGTCGCCCAGCAGGTGCGCGATGACCCGGTCGGGGACGCGCAACGCCCGGCTGAGGAACGGCCGCTCCGGGTCCTCGACCTCGAGCAGCCCACCCGCCACGAGGAGGCCCGACGCCGTGAGCCGGGCGCGCCCGGGACCCGAGCCTCCGCCGATCCCGCACAGGGCGAGCGCGAGGCCGGCGCTCGCCCTCCG
>JAPVSP010000255.1:0-2301 GCA_047519685.1 Chloroflexota bacterium | reverse complement strand
CGTGGTGCGCGTCGTCCATCCGGCGGATGTAGGTCATGGCGCCTTCCCCATCCCAAGTGGAGCGATCCGGCGGGCCGAAACCCCTGAAAACACGGAGACGCGCGAGCGCCTGCGTTGTTGCATGCCCTTCGGGCGCGCCGCGGGCGCCCTGCCGGAAGACGGCTGACCGGCGCCCAGATCACGCCTCCGAGGGTCCGGACGCCCGTGATGCACAGGCGGTACACTCACGCACCCGGCCGTGAGGGGGTCACGTCGGAGTGGCCGTCATAAGGTGCGTTTCGGATCCCCGCAGCTCCACCGAAGCCACTGGACCGTCGACCGCCAGGACCCCTCGCCGGATCGGCGGGGGGTTCTAGATATGTCGGAGAGCCGGATCGTGACCCAGGCAAGCGAGCGAACCCGCATCGACCGATACGAGCCGACCGTCATCGAGCCGGCCTGGCAGCAACGCTGGGCCGAGCTCGGGCTCCACCGGACGGACCTCGACGAGGCGTCGCGGCCCAAGTACTACCTGCTGACGATGTACCCCTACCCGTCCGGCGACCTGCACATCGGCCACTGGTACATCAAGACGCCGACCGACGCGCTCGCGCGGTTCCGGCGCATGCACGGCGACAACGTCTTCCTGCCGATCGGCTTCGACGCGTTCGGGTTGCCCGCGGAGAATGCGGCCATCAAGAACCGCATCCACCCGTACGAGTGGACGATGCGGAACATCGAGCACGAGCGGCAGCAGCTGCGCTCGATGGGCGCGACGTTCGACTGGGACGCGCAGGTCGTGACCTGCGACCCCGAGTACTACCGCTGGAACCAGTGGTTCTTCCTGCGGTTCCTCGAGGCCGGCCTGGCGTACCGGGCCCTGTCGCCGGTCGACTGGTGCCCGAACGACGGGACCCTCGCCCGCGAGCAGGTCGAGGGCGCGGACCGGCGCTGCTGGCGGTGCGGCGCGCTCGTCGAGAAGCGCGACCTGTGGCAGTGGTTCATGCGGACGACGGCGTACGCGGACGAGCTGCTCGACTTCAGCGGCCTCGATTGGCCCGAGCCCGTCCGGATCATGCAGACGAACTGGATCGGCCGGTCGGAGGGCGCGGAGGTCGTGTTCCGATCCGCTCCCGACCAGCACCAGCCCGGCGGCGAGGAGATCCGCGTCTTCACGACCCGGCCCGACACGCTGTTCGGGGCGACGTTCATGGTCCTGGCACCCGAGCATCCGCTCGTCGAGCGGCTGACCTCCCCTGCCCAGCGGGCCGCCGTCGACGCGTACGTCGCGCAGACCCAGCGCGAGACGGAGATCGAGCGCCTGTCGACGGAGCGCGAGAAGACGGGCGTCCCCATCGGCTCCGACGCGATCAACCCGGTGAACGGCGAGCGGATCCCGATCTGGGTCGCCGACTACGTGCTGGCCGGCTACGGGACCGGCGCGATCATGGCCGTCCCCGCGCACGATGAGCGCGACTTCGCGTTCGCCCGGCAGTTCGGGCTGGAGATCCGCGAGGTCATCCGGCCGCTCGAGCGGGCCGGCGAGACGGGCGGGGAGCCCGCCGAGGCCTACGTCAGCAAGGCCGAGACGGATGTCCTCGTGGACTCCGGGCGCTTCGACGGGCTGCGCGTCCCCGAGGCGATCCGGGCGATCACGGCCGAGCTGGAGGCTCGTGGCGAGGGCAAGCCGGCCGTCACCTATCGACTGCGCGACTGGCTCATCAGCCGCCAGCGTTACTGGGGCACGCCGATCCCGATCATCTACTGCCCGCGCGACGGGACCGTCCCCGTGCCGGCGGACCAGCTGCCGGTCCTGCTGCCGCCGGATGTCGACTACCGCGGCAGCGGCGAGAACCCGCTGAAGCGCGATCGTGGCTTCGTCGACGTGACGTGCCCGCGGTGCGGCGGGCCCGCGGAGCGCGAGACGGACACGCTCGACACGTTCATCGACTCGTCCTGGTACTGGTATCGCTACCTGTCCCCGCACAAGGACGACGGCCCCGTCGATCGCGCTCGTGTCGATCGGTGGTGCCCGGTCGACCAGTACACGGGCGGCGCCGAGCACGCCGTCATGCACCTCCTCTACGCCCGCGCCTTCACGAAGGCGCTCGCCGACATCGGCGTGATCGGCGAACGGGAGCCGTTCCGGCGGCTGTTCAACCAGGGCCAGATCCTCGGGGCCGACGGTCAGCGGATGAGCAAGAGCCGGGGGAACGTCCAGGACCCGGACGAGCTCATCGCACGCTACGGCGCCGACTCCGTCCGGCTGTTCCTGATGTTCATGGGGCCATGGGACCAGGGCGGGCCGTGGAGCCCGACGGG
>JAPVSP010000254.1:0-2565 GCA_047519685.1 Chloroflexota bacterium | reverse complement strand
CCCATCGTCAACACGGCAGGCGAGTCGGTCAGACCGACGGCCAGCCTCTGCGTGAGTCCGAGCGGGGCCCATGTCTTCGACGCGGGGACGTTCGCCTGGACCTGGGGCCTGGACCCCCGCTACGCGGCGGCGCTCCCGGGCTTCCCGACCGACGCCTTCGCCCACCTCACCGCGGAGATCCTCGCCTGGGTCGGGGCACCCCCCCGCACGTAGCGTTCGGTGCGCCGGCGCGCGGCGGCCACGGCCGCCGGAGCCAGTCGGAGTCAGCGCGCGGCAGCGCGTCGGCGGCGGATCAGGAGCGTCGCGAGGCCCACGGAGGTGAGGAGGCCCCCCGCCAGGATGGCCAGCCCGACCAGGAGCCCGTCGACGTAGTCGTGCCGCCTGCCGAGCACTCGAGCGGTCGTGTCGACGACGGCGACCGCCGCGGCGGACCGACCGCCCGCGACGAGCACGGCGAGGGCCACCAGGCCGAACGCGGCACAGAGCAGGACGTCGAGTGTCCTCGGCGAGCCGAGAAGGCGTCGGAATGTCATCTGGCCGGTTCCTCCGGCGCCATCGTGCGCCGGGCACCCTGAACGGCCTCTGAAGACCGGGGTGCCGGGTGGGACCGGAGGGAGCCCCGACCTAGCGAACGAGGTGCGTCAGCCAGCGCCAGCTCCGGACCCGCTCAGGTGGATCCTCGCACCGGGCCGCCAGCTCGGCCGCGACGGGGGCGAGGACGCCGGCGAGCGCCTCGGTCGCCGCCCGGGCCGCCTCGAGCTCGTCGGTCGACCCCGGCGCCGGGGCGGCCGAGAGCCCAGCGAGATCGAGCGCCGAGGTGGGCTCCAGGATCCGGACCGCGATCCGCCGGCCGCGATAGAGCTCGTGGGTGCCCGCGAGCACCACCGGGAGGATCGGCGCGCCCGTTCGCAGGCCGATGAGCCCCACGCCGCGACGGAACGGCTGGAGCGTCGACGGACCGCCTCTCCGACTGCCCTCGGGGAAGACCGCGAACAGGGCCCCGGCGTCGAGGACGGCCCGCGCCGCGGAGACATGGACCGACAGATCCGTCCCGCCACGCCAGACCGGGAGGATGCCGCCAAGCCGGCGCATCAGCCACTCCCGTGGGCGCGAACGGAAGGTCGTCTCCCCGCTACCGAGGTACCAGATGCGCGGCTCGAGCGGGAATGCGACGACGAGCACGAGCGGATCGACCCAGCTCCGGTGCATCGCGCAGGCCAGGATGCAGCCGCCCGACGGCACCCGCTCGAGCCCCTCGACTCCCAGGTCGAACCGGAGGATGCCGAAGCCGACCAGGCGGCCGACGATGGCCAGGAGGCGCAGAAGGACCCCGGGCCGGGCGCTGGGGAGATGCCCGAGCCAGTCGAGCCCCTCGGGTCGGCCCGCGCGGGTGCCGCGCCCGGCGCCGCCGGGCTGCGTGGTGTCCGTTCGGCGATCGACGTCCATCGCTCCTACGACGCGGCGACAGGCCGGGCATTGCGGTTCGCGTCATCATGTCGCGGATGTCCAGTCCCGGCCACGAGCTCCTCGACGCGGGCGACGGTCGACGGCTCGAACGCTTCGGCGCCGTGGTCGTCGACCGTCCGGCCCCGGGGGCCGACGGTCCACGCCGCGACGCGACCGCCTGGGCCGAGGCGGATGCCCGCTTCGACCGAGACGGCGGCGGACCGGGTCGCTGGCGCCTGCGAGCGGACCTGCCCGCCTCCTGGGTCGTCACCCTGGGTGGCCTCGACCTCGAGCTGCGATTCGCCGCGGCCGGGCAGGTCGGGGCGTTCCCGGAGCACCTCCCGACCTGGTCGTGGCTCCGGGGGGCGCTCGAGGCCTGGGGTCGGCGGACCGGCGCCGCGGCGGAGGTGCTGGACCTCTTCGCGTACACCGGCGGGAGCACGCTGGCGTGCGCCGGCTCGGGGGCGCGCCTCGTCCACGTCGATGCCTCGCGGACCGCGGTGAGCTGGGCGCGCCGGAACGCGGGTCGCTCCGGCCTCGCCGACCGGCCGATCCGCTGGATCGTGGAGGACGCTCGACCCTTCGTGGCCCGGGAGACCCGTCGCGGCCGCCGCTACGACGGCATCATCCTCGACCCGCCGACGTACGGACACGGGCCCGAGGGCCGGCAGTGGCGGATCGACCGGGACCTTGGGCCCCTGCTCGACGCGGCGCTCGGGCTCCGATCGTCCGACCCCGCGTTCATCCTCCTCACCGCGCACTCGCCGGGCTACTCGCCCGAGCACCTGGCCGGACTCCTCGGTCCTCGCGTCGGCGCCGACTGCGAGTCGGGTCCCCTCGAGCTGCGCGGACGCTCCGGGGCCCGGCTCGTCCTCGGGGCGTACGCCCGCTGGGCCGCCGGATGAGCGAGGCGAGCCCCGGGGTGGCGATCGCGAGCCCGGCCAACCCGAGGATCAAGGCGCTCGTCCGCCTGCGGGACCGACGCGAGCGCGAGCACGAGGGCCGGACGCTCGTCGACGGGATCCGCGAGGTCCGTCGGGCGCTCGCCGCCGGCGCCCCGCTCGAGGCCGTCTATGTCGGCCCGGCCGCATCGTCCAGCCCCGCCGGGCGGGCGGCGCT
>JAPVSP010000253.1:0-2720 GCA_047519685.1 Chloroflexota bacterium | reverse complement strand
GGCGCGCGCTCCGCGGAGGACCGGGGGCGTTGCAGGTGGGTGCCCTTCCATCGGCCTTGACCGGCGCGTCGACCCCAGCGTCGGCGGCCTGTATACCGACGGAGGGGCAGCTGCCGCGCAGACGCGGTCACGCGGGTTGCCGGCTTGCGTGCCCGCAGGACGGCTCGTTAGGCTCGCTCCGATGCTCGTCGCCGGGTTCGGGCTCGTCGCCTTCATCCTGGTCCTCCTCGTCGTCGGACTCGTCCTCTCCCGCACCCGGGCGCGGCAGATCGCCGAGGCTCCCCCGGTGCCTGCTCGCGACCGCAAGCACGCCCGCTGGAGGAGGCCTCCACGCGGCCGCTACGACTGGGAGCCGGTGACGGGCCAGCTCTACCGCAAGTGGAAGAACGTGCCCGGCCCAGCCGAGGATCGCGAGGCGATGCGGGCATTCCTCGATACGCGGACGGCCGTCGAGGCGTACGTGGAACCGCGAACGGTCATGCACCCGTTGTCGGTCGTGTTCGTGGCCGGTGATGGTGAGTGGGTCCGGTTCGAGCTCAAGGAGGACGCATTCCTTCGAGAGCTGGCGAAGGAGCGCGGGCTTCGGGTGATCGACGCGACTCGGTTCGGCTATCCGGAGCGCATGCGCCGCCACAGGGGCCAACCGCCGAACGAGCCGCGCTAGCGTGGCGGAACGGCCGGTCCTATCGGGTTCTCGCGATCAACCCACAACCAGCGGTGCTCCACAATGCCGCAACCGCTGACCAGTACCAGCGGCGTCCACAACGTGCAAGACGCCTGACCTACACCGCTGCCTGCCGGCGTGGGTGCTCTACCCGGCCGGCGCGACGCGAACCGCTCGCAGCCCCTCCCACAGGCTCCCAGACCGGGGGCTCGCGGGTTCGACTCCTCGCGTGGACACCACAACTAGCCCCGTGAACTCCCGACGCCCGATCGGGCAATATCAGGTGATGCCGGAGAGGGAACCGGACGCGAAGATCGTCGCTGCCTCGCGGTCTGACCCAGCGCGTTTCGAGGAGCTGTTCGACCGCCACTTCCCAGCGATCCACCGCTACCTCGCGCGACGCGTCGGGGGCCAGCTCGCCGACGACCTGGCCGCCGAGAGCTTCGTTCAGGCCTTTCGGATGCGCGCCCGGTACGACCCTTCGCGTCCCGACGCCCGACCGTGGCTCCTGGGTATCGCCACGAACCTGCTCCGCCACCACCTCCGGGACGAGCGTCGGCGCCTCCTCGCCCAGGCCAGGACCGGATGGGACCAGGCCATCGTCCCCGACGAGGGGGAGCGCATCGCCGAGCGCCTGGACTCGCGGGCGGCCGGACCCCGAATCGCACTCGCGCTTGCCTCGCTTGCGAACCGCGACCGTGACGCCCTCCTGCTCGTGGCCTGGGCCGGCCTGTCGTACCGGGAAACCGCCGAGTCGCTCGGGATCCCCGTGGGAACGGTCCGCTCCAGGGTGAACCGGGCCCGCCTGCGCGTGCGCGAACTCGTTGGCGACCCGGGGCAATACCTAGGGGAGGACGACGGCACCATTCCCGTAAAGGGAGGAACCGCGGATGGATGAGCTGCAACTGCTCGAGCGCTTCAGGGGCGAGGTGCCAGAACCTGACCCCACCACGGTGGCCCGCGCACGCGAGGTGCTCCTTTCCGCGCTCGAGGGCAGGCGATCGGCCGAGCCCCGACGCCTGGGCTCCCACGCACGCCGGCGCCTGGCCCTGCTCGCCGCCCTGACCGCGGCGGGGCTGACCCTCGCGCTCCTCGTTCCCCTGCTGCTGCCGGTGGGACGGCGCCCCGAGGCCGCTGCCGTGGCGCTTCGCCGGGCCGCCGAGGTCGCCGGGCTGCGGCCCGCCCCACCCGCCGTCAGGCCCGGGCAGTACGTCTACACCCGCTCCGAGGACGCCTGGCGTTCCTACTCCTCAGAGGGCAGCTGGACCCTCGACCGCTTCACCCGGCAGATCTGGATCGGCCCCGACGGGTCGGGAAGGATCCTTGAGACGGGCGACCGCCACGGCGACGAGGTGTTCGGTCCCGGGGGGCTGCACTTCGAGGACCTTTCGAAGCTTCCAACCAACGTCGACGAGCTCCGCGCCTACATCGAGCGGCGGGCCGCCCAGGCAGATCCCCCCACCGATTACGAGATGTTCGTCGTGATCGGGGACCTGCTGCGTGAGACGTACGCCCCGCCCGAACTCCGCCGAGCGCTCTTCGAGGTCGCCGCCACCCTGCCCCGGACGGAGTATCTGGGCCGGATCACGGATGAGGCTGGGCGCCCCGGCATCGGCGTCGGGTACACGTGGGCTGGGGTCCGGGAGGAGCTCATCTTCGACCCGAACACCTCGATGATTCTCGGCGAACGCGAGGTGCAGGTCGATCCGGCCGTTGGCACGGCCTCCCCCTCTCCCGGCGTCGGCATCAATGCCGACGGCGTGGACGATCCGGGGACGGTCCTCGGCTGGGCCGTCTACCTCGAGTCCGGAATCGTCGGCTCGACGAGCGAGCGGCCCTGACCGGCGGAAGCCACGACCGCTTCCACCCATTGATCGATCTCTGCCGCTCGCAGTCGGTCGCGGATCGCCATCGCCTCCGCGCGTGCTTGCCGGAGAACCTCCGATGCATCGAAACCGTCTCGAGTCAGCCGACCGTGCCGGACCTCGAAGCGTCCGGTGACGTTCTTCGTCTCGATGGCGAAGACACCCGTCGGGCCGATCGGTCATGATCTGGG
>JAPVSP010000252.1:0-1817 GCA_047519685.1 Chloroflexota bacterium | reverse complement strand
GATCGACGTTGGGTCGGCCCCGACGAGGACCGGCTCGACGTTCGCCGCGCATCTCGTGCGGATGGCCGGCTTCGGCCTGCTCATCCTGGCCGCGACGACCATCCTCGCGATCGTCCTGCCGGCCGGGCTCGGCCCGCGTCCCATCCCCGGCACGGAGACCACCAAGCCGCCCTGGATGTTCCTGCCCTTCTACCCGTTCGAGGACTGGTTCGGCCTGCCGGCGCTCATCTGGGTCCCGGCGATCCTGTTCGGTGCGCTCGCCCTCGTGCCGTTCGTCGATCGCAGCCCGTATCGGTCGCCGGCTCGACGGCGGGTCTTCATCGCCGTCGGTGTCGCGATCTCGATCGCCCTCGTCGCGCTCGTCATCTACGCGACGGCGACCGCACCCCAGTCGCACATCGGGAGCATGTGAGATGGGCGCCATCCTGTTCCGGCTCGTGCTGCTCGCGGGGGGTCTGGGCCTCGGCCAGATGGGCCTCGACTCGTTCGCGCGTGGCGCCGACGTCGCCCTCGTCCAGTTCGCCCTCGCGCTCGTCCTGCTCGGCGCCGGATCGGCCGGCTTCATCGTCCCGCTCCTTGACCGGAGCGTCGGCAAGGAGGTCTCCCGCCATGTCTAGCCGCCTGCTGCGAGCCATGGCGGCCTCCGTCACGCTCGGCCTGGCGCTGACCCTCCCAGTCTTCGCCCACTCCGGTGGCGAGGCCTCGGGGATCTCGGTCGAGCCGGCCCAGGTCACGGCCGGCGGTACGGTCGTCCTCGCCGGCAACGGCCTGGAGCCCGACAGCGATCGCCAGATCAACCTCGTCGGACCCGACGTCGTCGTCCCCTTCCCCAAGGTGACGACCGATGCCGATGGGATGTTCGATGTCACGCTCACGATCCCGGCCCATCTTCCCGCCGGCACCTACACGTTCCAGGCGATCGCCGACGAGACCCTCACGACCCCGCTCGCGATCACGGCCGCGGCCGGCGTGGCGGCGGCGCAACCAACGAGCGAGGCCGCGGCTGTCGTGGCGCCGCGCCCGCGATCAGGGCTCGAGCTCGCGATCATCGCGCTGCTCGTCGTCATCGTCGTCGGCGGTGGGCTGCTGCTCATCACCCGAGCCGAGCGGTTCGGCGCAGCCTCCCGGGCGTGATCGACCTGGATAGCGGTTCGGTTCGCCAGCCAGAACCGCATCCGAGACAAGGTCACGGACCTGGAGGGTGAGCCCGCCGGAGTCGCTACGCCCGACGAGCTTCCGGCGGATCTGGGCAGGATGAGCTCCGGCCCGCCTGACTGGCGACCCAACGGCTCAGCCCAACCTCGCGGGACCGTCCTGTGGTCCCGGCTCCGGGACTGGTTCTCAGCCCCACGTTAGCCGCCCCTCATCCGAGACTCAGGTCCTTTCGCTCAACTGGCAGCGTGCCGGACCTGCTCGTCACGCTGCTGCTCATCGCCGCCATCCTCCTCGTCGCGGACCTCCTCCTCGCTGGCGGGACCATGACGATGATGGGGATGTCCGCCGTGGCCGGTGTCGTCGCCCACCCGCTGGCGGCCGGAGCGCTGATCGTGCTCGTGGTCGTGCTCGTGCTGGTCCTCGGCGGCGCAAGGTAGCCATGCTCGAGCAGCCCGTTCGCGCGCGGATCCTTCCGGGCGGCCGGCAGGTCGTCGAAGTCACCGTCCGTGCCGGCTACTGGCCGGGAGCGATCGTCGCCCGCGCCGGGCTGCCGCTTCGGCTCGTGTTCCGGCGCGAGGACGACGACGTCTGCACCGAGCGGGTGATCTTCTCCACGCCGAAGCTCGACCGGCACCTTGCGCCGACCGGCAGCACCACGATCG
>JAPVSP010000251.1:0-3839 GCA_047519685.1 Chloroflexota bacterium | reverse complement strand
GCCATGACCTCGCCGGTCGCCTTCATCTGCGAGCCGAGGGACCGGTCGGCGGTCGGGAACTTGTCGAACGGGAAGCGGGGCAGCTTGACGACGACGTAGTCGAGCGCCGGCTCGAAGGCGGCGACGGTCGTCCCGGTCACGATGTTCGGGATCTCGGCCAGGCGCCGGCCCACCGCGATCTGGGCCGCCACCCGGGCGATCGGGTAGCCCGTGGCCTTCGAGGCGAGCGCGGACGAGCGGCTCACCCGCGGGTTGACCTCGATGACGGCGTACTCGGTCGCGTCGGGCGAGAGCGCGAACTGGACGTTGCAGCCTCCCTCGACGCCGAGGGCCCGGATGATCGCCAGCGCCGCGCTGCGCAGCCGCTGGTGGACCGCGTCGGTCAGCGTCTGCACCGGCGCGACGACGATCGAGTCACCGGTGTGGACCCCGAGCGGATCCACGTTCTCCATCGAGCACACCGCGATGCAGGTGTCGTCCGCGTCGCGCATGACCTCGTACTCGATCTCCTGCCAGCCGACGAGGCAGCGCTCGACGATGACCTGGCCGATCGGGCTCGCGCGGAGGCCGGCCCGGACGCGCTCCCAGAAGGCGGCCACGCTCTCGACGATCCCGCCGCCGGTCCCCCCGAGCGTGTAGGCGGGCCGGATGATCGCCGGAAGGCCGATCGCCTCGAGGGCGCGCCCGGCCGATGCGACCCGCGCGGCTTCGCTGTCCCCGACGACGATCTCGGACGGCGCGTACGGCTGGCCGATGCGCTCGAGCATGTCCCGGAAGCGCTCGCGGTCCTCGGCCATCTCGATCGCCTCGAGGGGCGTGCCGAGGAGCCGCACGCCGTGCCGCTCGAGGACCCCGGCCCGCGCCAGCCCGACGGCGAGGTTGAGCGCGGTCTGGCCGCCGAGCCCGGCCAGCAGGCCCTCCGGGCGCTCGCGGGCGATGACCGCCTCGACCGCCTCGACCGTCAGGGGCTCGAGGTAGACGGCGTCGGCCACGCTCGGGTCGGTCATGATCGTCGCCGGGTTCGAGTTGACCAGGATCGTCCGGACGCCCTCGGCCCGAAGCGCGCGGCAGGCCTGGGTCCCGGCGTAGTCGAACTCGGCCGCCTGGCCGATGACGACCGGGCCGGACCCGAGGATCAGGACGGACGCCGGCCGGAAGGCGGCCGCGTCCGCGCCGCCAGCGCCGTGGGGGGTGCTCGTCACGCTCACCGGCGGTGCGCGACTGCGGCCGCGACGAACCGGTCGAAGACCGCCAGCGCATCGAGCGGGCCCGGGGCGCCCTCCGGGTGGTACTGGACGGTCTCGATCGGCAGCTCGACGTGGCGCAGCCCCTCGACCGAGCCGTCGTTGAGGTTGACCTGGCTGACCCGGAAGCCCGACGCCGGAGGCAGTGTGTCGCCGAGGACCTGGACCTCGTGATTCTGGGCCGTCACCTGGACGTACCCCGTGTCCACGTCCCGGACGGGATGGTTCGCCCCGTGGTGGCCGTACCGGAGGCGGCGGGTCTCGGCGCCCGCCGCGCGACCGACGATCTGATGGCCGAGGCAGATGCCCAGGAGCGGGCGGCCATCGGCCGCGATGGCACGGGCCAGCGCGATCTGGTGCTCGAGGCGGGCCGGGTCGCCGGGCCCGGGCGAGAGCACGATCCCGTCCACGTCCGGCGCAAGGACGTCCGCCGGCGCGGCCGTATGGGGCAGGATCCGGACCCGGGCACCGCGCCGTCGAAGGCTGCGCACGATGTTGGCCTTCAGCCCGAGGTCGACGATCGCCACCAGCGGACCGCCCTCTCCGGCCCCCCCGATCTCGCTGGCCGCGACCGGCGACACCTGGCGGACGAAGTCCTGGTCCTCCCAGCGCGGCAGCGAGGCCGCGCTGGCGACGGCTCGCGCCGCGTCGGTCTCGCCGGGATCGGTGATCAGCGCGCGCTGGCAACCGGTCGAGCGCAGGTGCCGGGCGAGCGCCCGGGTGTCGACGCCCGCGATGGCCGGGATCCCGTGCGAGCGGAGCAGCGTGGCGAGCTGGCGCGCATCGTCGAGGACAGCCGCGGTGGCGTTCGCCACCACCAGGCCTCGGAGCCACGGGCGGAGCGACTGGTCATCGTCCGGCAGCCGGCCGTAATTGCCGATCAGCGGGTAGGTCATCACGACGACCTGGCCCGCGTACGAAGGGTCCGTGCAGACCTCCTGGTAGCCGGTCTGGCTGGTGTTCACGACGAGGTCGCCGCCGTCGGCCACGGGGGCACCGAACGCGACGCCCGGGAACACGGCGCCGTCCTCGAGGGCGAGGAGCGCCGTGCCGTGGTCGCCGATCCGCGGGTCGACGATCGAGGCGGCGCGCGGCTGGGGCGGGAACGTCACCGGTGACGACGGCACGGTGGGAGTCCGAGCGAGGTGGCGGAGGGCTCGACGGGCGGTGCGTGCACGAAAGCCGCGGACACGAGCGAACGAGCCTCCTTCCCGGCCTCACAGGACCGGTCCGCCGGCCTCACAGGACCGGCCGCCAAGGGCCCCCAGAGGGTAGCACGGACGTCCCTCCGGCCGAGGCGACGAGACCCCGGAGAGGCGCCCCCGGACGCGCCGTCCGGCTACCAGGCGAGCGCGACGATCGCGACCGGCTCGCTGATGCCGGGCAGCCGCGCCTCGGCCGGCCCGACCGCGCTGGCGACCCGTGCCTCGCGCGCGGTCGGCTCGCTCGCCAGGATCTCGTCGCCGACCGCCCGAGCGGCGATCCTGGCGGCGACATGGACCGCGACTCCGCCGTAGGCCGCGCCCTCGCGGTCGGCCTCGCCGGCATGGAGCCCGATCCGGACCGAAGGCGCGAAGCCGGCCGCGCGCCGATGCTCGGCGAGCACCCGCTGGATCTCGACCGCGCAGCCGACCGCGTCCGCCGCGGCCCTGAACGCGATGAAGAACCCGTCGCCCGCATGGTCGATCTCGTCGCCGCCATGACGCTGGAAGGCCGCCCGCAGGGTCCGGTCGTGCCACCGCCGCAGGTCCGTCCACGCCCGGTCGCCGATCGCCTCGATCAGCGCGGTCGATCCCACGATATCGGTGAACATGAATGTCCGGTGGACGCGGGCGACCGTGCCGGGCACGGCCCCGAGGGCGGCCTGCCCGCCGCCGCGAGCGCCGAGGCCGATCCTCGTCGCGAGGACCGCCGCCTCGACCCGGCTCGTGACCCCGAGCTTGCCCAGGATGTTCGAGACGTGGACGCTGGCCGTCTTCGGGCTGATCTTGAGCGCCTCGGCGATGTCCGGGTTCGACCACCCGGCGGCGACGAGGCGGAGCACCTCGAGCTCCCGCGGGGTCAGGCCCAGGCCGGCAGCCGCCGGGGCGACCGCCGGCGACGCGACCTTCTCGGCCGTCCCGGGGGCGGCGACGAGATCGAGGCGAGCGGCCCGGGCGAGCCGGTCGATCTCGGCCGAGAGCGGCGCCGCGCCCAGGGCCTCGGCGGTCCTCGCCGCCTGGGTCAGGGCCGCCCGAGCGGCCTCGCGGTCGGACGGCACGGCCAGGTGCGCGGCGCTCTCTCGGAAGCGCGCGTAGGCCGCCGGCAAGGGTCGTCCCAGCGTGGCCCAATCGTCGGCGACCGCCCTCCAGGAGCCCGCCGCCGACCTACCGAGGAGCCGCTCCCGCTCCGCCCGGCACAGGTCCACGATCCCCCGGATCCGGGGATCGACACCGGGGCCCTCGGCGACCCGCGGACCCACCTCTCCTCCCGCCACTGCGGCGCCGATGTCTGCCGCGGCGGCGTCGGTGCCGGCCGCGCCCGCCGCCCCCAGCAGCCAGCGCTCGATGGCCGCCGCCCGCGCCTCCGCCTCCTCGACCGAGGCCCGGTCACGTC
>JAPVSP010000250.1:0-2527 GCA_047519685.1 Chloroflexota bacterium | reverse complement strand
TCCCCGGCGGGGAGATGCTCACGTCGAGGAACGGGTCGTGCGCGGGGCTCGCCGGCGTGTTGGCTACGGGCCGACGACTGTCGGAGCGGGCGTTCCGTTGGCGAAGACGGCTGCGGAGACCGAAGCGCAATGGAAGTCCAGCTGTGGCAGCGGGATTTCGATGATCTGGGGTGGGCCTGAGGGCGGGTTGAGCGCTGCGTTGATCTGGGCCAGGGTGGTGATGTGCGTCTTGGCTGCATCTGCGCTGGTGAAGAGAACCAGGACCGGCTCCCAGATGACGTTGAAGTCGCCACCAGTGGACGCGATGCCCACGAGGTGGTCGTGTCCCAGCACACCGCCGCCGTACACCGAGTGCACGATCGCCATGGCTGCACCGGCGACGCCTGGCCCATGGTCAGGGCAGTTGTCGGCGGGAACATGCGCGCAGTTCAGGCTGGCCGGGTCGATGCCCGAACCGACCGGGTAGACCGGCAGGTACAGCGGTGCCACGTTGCTTGAGTTCGGGTGGACCGTCACGTTGTCGGGGGTCGACAGGTAGACGAGGGTGCCGTTGGCGTCGTCGTAGGCCGGTTCGACGGTGGCCCCACCCCCGGTAAAGTGCGGTGTCGGGGTCATCGAGAGGCTGGTGTTGCCGATCATGACCTGGCCGCTCGGCATCGGAGCGGCTGCCGAGACCGAGGCGAGTCCGAAGGAAACGCTCAACGCGAGCGCCAGCCCCGTCGTCATGAGCAGCTTTGGGACGCGTCCGAACATGCATGGACTCCTGCGTCGCAAGGACGCCTTCCTTAGAGGGTCGGTCTCGCCGTTGGCCCTGCGCGACGGTCGTGGCGACCGTGTGGGGACGCCGCGCTGGTAGGAGCCCGAAAGTTCCTGTGCCTCCCTCCACTGGGAGCGAGATTGTGCACGACTGGCAAGGCATCGGCAGGTTAAGTTCGCTCATCACGGTGCGTCTGAGCAACACCGGGCGCGCGACCACCCCGGCCGATAGGGCCATTCCCTCCGGCGTCCTACCCAATCGGGCAGACAGCCCTGTCATCGCAGCCGCGACGATACCGTCGTAGCCTATAGCCGTGGCTGACGACAAGACCCCATCCACAAGCGTACCTGCGAGGTCGGATGCTGAGTGGCGCGCGGTCCTCACCCCCGAGCAGTACAAGGTCCTGCGGCAGAAGGGGACCGAGCGAGCCTTCACGGGAGACCTGTGGGATGAACACCGGGCGGGCGCGTACCGCTGCGCCGGCTGCGGCACCGAGCTGTTCCGGTCCGACGCGAAGTTCGACTCGGGCACGGGCTGGCCGAGCTTCTTCGCTCCGGCCGACCCGGCCGCAGTCGCCACCAAGACGGATCGTTCCCTGTTCATGACCCGGACCGAGGCCGTCTGCGCGACATGCGGCGGGCACCTCGGGCATGTCTTCAACGATGGCCCAAACCCGACCGGCCTTCGCTACTGCATCAATTCGGCGGCGCTGGAGCTCGATCCGACGGACTGATCGGCCGTCCTCCTAGGAATGGGTCGGAGTTCGACCCTGGAGAGGGCGCCCAGGCACACTTGGCTCCGGGCGATCGGCGAGCGCGGCGGAGAGCGGTCGGGTCGGACGGGCGGGAGCCGTCGAGCAAGGAGTCACCGTGTCGAACGCTGCCGCGCGCGAGATCCTCGTCGCTGGTGCCCGGGCGCTCGCTCATGCCGATGGTCTGGAACCGAGCCTCCAGATCCTCCTTGCGTCGATGGCTGAGCAACTCGAGGTCGAATCGGCCGCGATCGTGGTCGTCGATGAGCCGCTTGATCGTCTCGAGATCGCCGCCTCGATCGGGCTCGCCGACTCGGCCGTTGCGGGGCTCGCGGCGGCCATCGCGAACCTTGGACACCCGATCGCGAGGACCGTCGCCACTCCGGTGTCCTCATTCGACGTCCTGCCGACCGCGCCGGGCGGTCCCGCACTCCGCAGTCACCTTCCGCTGATCGTCACACGTGGCGGGTCGGACATCGTGCTCGGCGTCCTCGCCCTCGCCCACGACCGCCCGATCGACCCGGAAATGCGGCCCCTCCTGCAGGCGGGCGCGGATCTCGCGGCCGTCGCGATCGAGCGCGGCCGCATCGGCTGACGGATGGCCGTCGCTGGGTCCGGATCGGCCGTGCTGCCGTGACAGCGCAGGACGCCGCCGACGCCAGTGCAGTCCGTGCGGTCCGTTTCGATGACCCGCACGATCCACTGATCGTGGGCACGGACAGGTCAAGCCCAGGCAACGGGATGACGGCGGCGGAGGCGGGGCTCACGGCGCGAACGCAACGGCAACAGCGACGTGACGCTGCTGTGACCATGCTGCGCGGAAGCTACCGTCCGTCGGGTGGCCCGCCCTCAGGACTTACAGCATCGGGGGCTGATCGACCCGGCCGAACGGAGGCCGAGATGGGCATGGGGACGATAGAGGTGTGGATCACCGGTGAGGGCGATCCCTGCGGGATCAGCCAGAGGCCACCGGACCCCGGTGACCCCGCGCAGTGGGTGGTCGCTGTCTGGGAGTGCAG
>JAPVSP010000249.1:0-7770 GCA_047519685.1 Chloroflexota bacterium | reverse complement strand
CGGCCGATCGCGCTCCCGGCCCGGCCGATCGCGCTCCCGGCCCGGCCGGCGTCGACGAGAGCGATCTCGACGACCTGCCGTTCTGAGAACGTCGCGAGAACCCTGGCGCGGGTCCCGGATCCGCGCCTGATCCACGGAGAGACGAAGCACCATGGCTCCTGGCAAGTCGAAGAAGCGTGACGACTACTACCGCGATCGTCGGCGGCGCAAGGTCTGCGCGTTCTGCGCGGACAAGACCGTCCAGATCGACTACAAGGAGGTCAATCGCCTCCGCCGCTACCTGTCGGAGCGGGCGAAGATCGAGCCGCGTCGCAAGACCGGCACCTGCGCCGAGCACCAGCGCGAACTGGCCGTCGCCCTGAAGCGCGCCCGGCACGTGGCGCTGCTGCCGTACGCGCCGCAGCACCTGCGCCCCTGACCCCGCGCCGGCGCCGGGTCGCCACGCTCCGGGGACGATCGTGACGCGCCGTCGGCCGCGAGCCTGACGTGGGCGTCGTGTTCGTCATGGCCGGCGGCGGCCTGCTCGCCGGGTTGTTCGGCTCGCTCCTCGGGCTGGGCGGCGGGATCCTCATCGTCCCGCTGCTGACGATCGGCTTCTCGTTGCCGCTCCGTGAGGCGGTCGCGGTCAGCCTGGTCTGCGTGATCATGACGAGCAGCGCCGCGGCCGGCGTGTACCTCGAGCGCCACGTCGCGAACCTCAGGCTCGGGATGACCCTCGAGCTGTTCACGGCCGCCGGTGCCCTCCTCGGCGGCCTCATCGCGTTCCTGCTGGACGATCGGGTCGTGGCGACGCTGTTCACGGCGCTGCTGCTGTACACCGCCGCCACGATGCTGCGCCGTCCTGGGGCAGCAGCGGCACCCCAGCCGGTGGAGGCCGCCGACCCACCGCCCGCCCGCTTCCTCGATCGCCTGGGCGGCCCCGGCTACGACGTCCGCTCCCTGCCGCTCGGGGCCGCCCTCGCCGTCTTCGCCGGGGTCATCTCCGCCCTGCTGGGGGTCGGCGGCGGGATCGTGAAGGTCCCGGTCATGCACCTGGTGATGGGCGTCCCCCTTCGCGTGGCGGCGGCCACGAGCAACCTCATGATCGGGGTGACGGCCTCCGCCGGGGCGATCGTCTACCTGCTGCGCGGAGGGATCGACCCGCTCGTCGCGGGCCCCACGGCGGTCGGGGTGTTCCTGGGCGCGTCGGTCGGCTCACGCGTCGCGCACCGCGTGGACGTGCGCGTGCTGCGCGTCCTGTTCGTCGTCGTGCTGCTGTACACGGCGTTCGAGATGGCCCGGCGCGCGCTCGGGGTCGCCTGATCCTATGGGCCTCGAGCGGACCATCGGTCGGCTGCTGGCGGCCGGGACGCTCGTCGGCGTCGTCGCCCTCGGGCTCGGTGTCGTCGCGATGCTCGCCACGGGTGTCTCACCGCTCGACCGGCCATTCCCGCCCTTCGACGTCTCCGCCGTGCCGCGCCAGATCCTGAGGCTCGAGCCGGCCGGCTTCCTGTGGATCGGCCTGGCCGTCGTGATCGCGACACCGGCCCTGCGAGTCGGCGCCGCGCTCTTCGGGTACCTGGGGCGCGGCGAGCGCCCGATGGCCCTCATCGCGATGGGCATCCTGGCGGTCATCGGCCTGGGCATCCTCATCGGGATCGGCGAAGCCTGACGTGGATGGCGTGCTGGACGTCCTCACCCTGGCGCTGGCCTTCGTCGTCATCCTCCTGGGCGCCGAGCTCTTCACCAACGGGATCGAGTGGTTCGGACGCAAGCTCGAGCTCGCCGAGGGGGCCGTCGGCTCGGTCCTGGCGGCGGTCGGGACGGCCATGCCCGAGACGATGATCCCGGTCATCGCCATCCTGTTCGCCGGCGAGCGCGGCGATGAGGTCGGCATCGGAGCGGTGCTGGGCGCGCCGTTCATGCTCTCGACCCTGGCGATGTTCGTCACCGGGGTCGCGGTCCTCGCGGTCGCCCGCCGCCGCACGACGGGCGACCGGATGCTCGTCGATCCGGCGACGCTCAGCCACGATGTGCGGTACTTCACGGTCGCCTATGCCGTGGCGATCGCGACCGCGCTGCTGCCCGGTTCGCTCTCGGCGCTCCGCTGGGTCGCGGCGGCCGGACTCCTCGGCCTGTACGCGTGGTACGTGAAGGCGCACTTCGAGGCGGACCCCGACGTCGATGCGGCGGACCTGGCGCCACTTCGGCTGCACCACCTCGACCCGCGCGCCCGCCGCCGGGACCCGGCCACGCCCCGGCTTCGGGTCGTGAACCTCCAGGTGCTCATCGCCATCGGCTGCATCGTGGGCGGGGCCTACGCGTTCGTTGGGTCGGTCTCGGCGATCGCCACGGGACTCGGGCTGGACAGCGCCCTGCTCGCCCTCGTCATCGCCCCGATCGCCACCGAGCTGCCCGAGAAGTTCAACAGCGTCATCTGGGTCCGGCAGGGCAAGGACACGCTCGCCATGGGCAACATCACCGGGGCGATGGTCTTCCAGAGCACGATCCCGACGGTCATCGCGCTGCTCTTCGCTGGCTCGGCCTGGACGATCACCGGCGACTCGCTGCTCGCCTTCGCCTCCGCCGGGATCGCGTTCCTGTCGATGGCCGTCATCTTCATCCCGATGGCCCGGTCGGGGATGCTCCGGGGCAGCCGGCTGCTGGGCGGGGGGGCGCTCTACCTGGTGTACGTGGGACTCGTCGTCGCGCACCTCGCCGGCGCCATCCCGTGAGCGGTAGCGGACCGGCGGGGCGCATGGCCGTGACCGGCGGGGCCGCACGGCCATGACCGGCGGCCCTGTCTGGCCGGGCAGGGGCCGCTGCTATCCTAGGTCCGACGGCCGGACCGCCCGCCGGCGGCCGGTGTGCGTATCGAAGGAGCTTCGCGAATGCTGACCGAGAAGCCGACCGAGACACAGGCTCCTGCTCCCAGGTCCGCTGGCGGGCCCGTCGATCTCGACAGCCTCATCTGCTACTTCGAGGGCGGCTTCGTCCCGATGCGCGAGGCCAAGGTCAGCGTCATGACCCACGCCTTCATGTACGGGACGGCGGTCTTCGAGGGGATCCGGGCCTACTGGAACGAGGAGCAGGGTCGGCTGTACGGGCTCTTCCTCCGGGAGCACATGGAGCGGATCCGCAAGTCGTGCCGGATCCTCCTCATGGAGGATGTCCCGACGGCCGATGAGCTCGTCCACCTCGTGGTCGAGACGACGCGCCGCAACGGCTTCCGGGAGGACGTCTACATCCGTCCGTCCTTCTACAAGTCGACCCGCGCCATCGGCGTCCGCCTGCACCACCTCGACCATCAGCTCTACATCATCAGCGTCCCCTTCGGGAACTACATCGACACCGAGCACGGGGTCCGCGTCCAGACCTCGTCGTGGCGGCGCAACGCGGACGAGGCACTCCCGGCGCGGGGCAAGATCGTCGGCGGCTACGTGAACATGGCGTTCCAGAAGTCCGAGGCCGAGCTGAACGGATACGACGAGGCCATCGTGCTGACGCCCGACGGCCACGCATCCGAGGCGTCGGCGGCCAATCTCTTCATGCTCCGCGACGGGACGCTGGTCACGCCGCCCGTCAGCGACGACATCCTGGAGGGCATCACGCGTCGGGCGATCGTCACGCTCGCGGCCGACGAGGGGCTGCCCGTCGAGGTGCGCTCCATCGATCGCTCGGAGCTGTACGTCGCCGACGAGGTCTTCCTGTGCGGGACGGGCGTCCAGGTCTCGCCCGTCGTCGAGGTCGACCACCGGCCCGTCGGCACGGGCGCGGTCGGGCCGGTGGCCCGGCGGATCAGCGCCCGCTACTTCGATGCCGTCCGCGGCAAGGACGAGCGCTACCGCCACTGGCTCACGCCGATCGAGCCGGCCTGACGGCGCGGCCCCCGCGGCCGGCGTCCGGCCTGGCGGCCGTGCACCGGGCGCCGTCGGCCTACGGCGAGGCGGGCGGTGAGGGGACGGTCGTGGTCGTCGCCGTCGTGACGACGAGGTCGGCGGGCGCGGCCGGGTCGACCCTGGTCACCGCCGTGACGCCGAGCAGCTGCTGCAGGAACGCGACCGACCTGGGGAACTTCACCTCGGCGCCGTTGTAGGCGACGACCTGCGTCGTGGTCAGGGCGGGCCCGGGTGGCCGCTGGCTGGGGGCCGAGGCGGAGAAGCCCATCGACTGGAGATACTCCACGACGGCCGTGCTCTGGCCCGTGATCCCCGAGCCGTTGACGACCCAGGTCAGGGCGCCCTCGGCGGCGATGGCCTCCCGGGTCGCCTCGACCGCGGGGTCGATCGTGAAGGCCTGCTGCACCGCGGCCCGGATCCGGTCGACGTTCGGGATGATGACGTAGCCGCGCGGGTCGCCGGAGACCCGCTCGGTCGAGTAGAACGACGGCGCGAACACGTACGAGCGCAGCTGCTTCGTGTCGACCTTCTCCGCGAGTGAGAGCAGCTTCGGCAGCTCCGTGACCGGGATGTCCGTCTTCACGGCCGAGGTGAGCGCGGCCGTCAGCGCGTCGAGCCGCGGCAGGACGGCCCCGATGTCGGTCTGCTCGCGGAGGGAGAGCAGGACACGCTGCTGGCGGGCGCCACGGTCGAAGTCGTTGGAGCCGTGGCGGGAACGCGCGTAGGTGAGCGCCTGCGCGCCGTCCATGTGCTGTGGGCCGGCCGGGATGTAGACCCGCTCGTCGCCCTTGTCGCCGGGGTATCGGTCGTCCGTCACGGGCATCTGGACGTTGATGGTGACCCCGCCGAGCGCATCGACGACCTGCTTGAAGCCATCGAAGTTGACCTCGACGTAGTAGCGGATGTCGAGGCCGTAGAGGTTGCCCAGGATCGCCTTGAGGGCCGCGAACCCGCGGGTCTGGTCGTTGCCCGGCCAGAGGTCGGACCGGTTGTGGTTGGCGAGCCACCAGCTGTTGATCTTGCCGCGGTAGACGGACCCGAAGACGGCCCGGGCGACCGGTGGCGTCGGGACGTCGACGGTGTCCCGGGGGAGCGTGAACATCGCGACCCGCCGGGTCTGCGGATCGACCGAGACGACGAGCAGCGTGTCCGTGTTGAACGTGCCCTCGTTCGGGCGCTGGTCGACGCCGATGAGCAGGATGTTCAGCCTCTCGGTCCCGTCCCACGGCGGGAGCGGCGAGGCCGATCCGACCGGCGAGCCGACCGGCGAGGGGAGGGGCGAGCCGCCGAGGTCCGTGCTCGGCGACGGCCCGCCGGGAGACGGCGATGCGGTCGCCCCGGGTGAACCGGTGCACTCGGCCGTGCCGCGCTCGTCGAACACGCAGTTGACGAAGTTCATCGCCTGCAGGTCGTAGCGGGCCACGGCGACGTGGGCGCCGGCCATGACCAGGACGACCCCCAGCAGCCCGGCGATCGACGCCGGCGAGAGCGGGACGCGCGGCCGACCGAGCCGACCGTCCCCGCTCGCGGCGTAGGCGTTGAGGTAGGCGACGACCCGCCACGCGTCGACGGTCGCGATGACCCGGTACAGGAGCGCGAGCACGTCGAGGATGAGGATCGAGGACAGGACCAACGGCTGGACGATGAACCCGAGCAGCTCCAGGCGGTCCATCCGCAGGGAGAGACCGCCGAGGAGGGCGAGCGACAGGATCGGCGCGGCGGCGAAGCCGAGAGCCCGGGCGTATGCGCCAGCGTAGGCGTGGCCGAGACCGGGGAACAGGAGCGAGAGGAACGCCGCGACGAACGCCGACCTGGCGCGCGGCCGTATCTCCTGCGGGTCCTGCATCGCGGGTAGGATACGAGGAACCTCCGTGTCGCGTGTCCGGGGCCGTTCGACGGCGCCCCTCGGGGCCGTGCGACGACCCGCGGGCCACGGACGGCGACCCCCTGGATCGAGGCCCATGTTCCGCCCAACGACGTCGAAGCCCGATCTCGTGGCCCGGGAGCACGAGATCCTCGCCCTCTGGCGCGAGCGCCGGACGTTCGCTCGCCTGCGGGCGCAGAACGCTGGCGGGCCGCGCTGGAGCTTCCTCGATGGGCCGATCACCGCCAACAACCCCATGGGCGTCCACCACGCCTGGGGTCGCGCGTACAAGGACCTGTTCCAGCGCTTCCACGCGATGCTCGGCGAGGACCAGCGCTGGCAGAACGGCTTCGACTGCCAGGGGCTCTGGGTCGAGGTCAACGTCGAGCGCGACCTCGGGTTCACCTCGAAGCGCGACATCGAGGCCTACGGGATCGCCGAGTTCGTGTCGCTCTGCAAGCAGCGGGTCCTCACGTTCGCGGCACGCCAGACCGAGCAGTCGATCCGGCTCGGCATGTGGATGGACTGGAACGACCCGGACGAGCTTCGGCGGCTGCGCGACCTCCTCGCCAGCGACCCGAGCCAGCGGGCCACGATCGAGGGATCCGCCGGGCCGGTCACCGACACCGTGGAGATGCTCGTCGGGCGGCTCGGGATGCCGGAGACCGGGGGCAGCTACTTCACCTTCAGCAACGAGAACAACGACCTGATCTGGGGCTTCCTGGCCGAGTGTCACCGGCGAGGCTGGATCTACAAGGGCCACGACTCGATGCCATGGTGCCCGCGCTGCGGGACCGGCCTGTCCCAGATGGAGATGAACGAGGGGTACGCCGAGCGCGAGGATCCCGGGCTCACCGTCCGGCTCCCGCTGGTGGACCGGCCGGGCGAGTCGCTCCTGGTCTGGACGACGACGCCCTGGACGCTCGCCGCCAACGTCGCCGCGGCCGTCGGGCCCGGGCTTCGCTACGTGAAGGTGCGCCAGGGGAGCGACTCGTTCTGGCTCGCCCGCGGGACGCTCCAGCAGGCGCTCGTCGGCCCGTTCGAGGTCGTCGACGAGGCGGCCGGCGGGGATCTCGTCGGCTGGCGCTATCGCGGGCCGTACGACGACCTGCCGGCGATCGCCGCGGCGTTCGCCTCGGCGGGCGGGGGCGCCGGGTACGAGCACCGGGTCGTGGCCTGGGACGCGGTCGGCGAGGAGGAGGGGACGGGGATCGTCCACATCGCCCCGGGATGCGGCGCCGAGGACTACCAGCTCGGCATGTCGATCGGGCTGCCGGTGATCGGACCGATCGACGAGGACGGGCAGTACCACCCGGGCTTCGGCTGGCTGAGCGGGCGGGAGGCGCCGGCGGTCGCCGAGGCGATCGTCGACGACCTGGAGCGGCGCGGCTTCTTCTACCACCTCGAGCCGTACACCCACCGCTATCCGCACTGCTGGCGGTGCGGGACGCCGCTCCTCTTCCGGCTCGTCGACGAGTGGTTCATCCGCATGGGCCCGGTCTACGAGCGGCCGCGCGACCAGCTGACGCGCGAGGAGGTCGACGGGAGCCTGCGCTACCAGATCATGGAGGCCGTGGACCGGATCCGCTGGATCCCCTCATTCGGCTATGAGCGAGAGCTCGACTGGCTCCTGAACATGCACGACTGGATGATCAGCAAGAAGCGCTACTACGGCCTGGCGCTGCCGATCTACGACTGCGCCGCGTGCGGGACGTTCGAGGTCGTGGGCGGGCGCGAGGAGCTTCGCCGGCGGGCCGTCGAGGGCTGGCCCGTCCTCGAGGGCCACACCCCGCACCGGCCGTGGGTCGACGCGGTGCAGATCGCCTGTCCCGGCTGCGGTGCGCCGGTCACGCGGATCGCCGACGTCGGCAACCCCTGGCTGGACGCCGGCATCGTGCCCTTCTCCACGCTCCACTACCGGGAGGACCCGGAGTACTGGGCGCGCTGGTTCCCGGCCGACTTCATCACCGAGAGCTTCCCGGGCCAGTTCCGGAACTGGTTCTACGCGATGCTCGCGATGTCGACGGT
>JAPVSP010000248.1:0-4201 GCA_047519685.1 Chloroflexota bacterium | reverse complement strand
CGGTACGCGGTCTCGCTCGGCCCGCTGGATCCGGGCGAGACCCTGGCCGGCGCCGGGTGGTCGCTGGCGCCCGTCGGGCTGGGCGCCATCTTCCTTGCCATCGCCATCCGCGCCCGACGTCGGTCCCTGATCGGGGCGGCCTTCATCCAGCTGGCGATCGCGACGCTCGCGACGACGTCGGAGCTCGTGGACCCCGGGTCCGAGTCGCCCGGCCCGGGCGCGCTCGCCGTCGACCCATTGGCGATGACGCTGCTCGGCGTGTCGATCATCGTCGGCGGGCTCATCACTCTCTATGCCCTGGGTTACGAGCCGGCCCACCTGCGGCACCGCGGCCTGGACCCTCGGCGGGCCCCCGTCTTCGTGGCCTGGCTCCTGCTCTTCGTGTCGGCCATGGACCTGCTCGTCCTCGCCGACGACCTCCGGCTCCTGGTCGTCGGCTGGGAGGTCACGACCCTCTGCAGCTTCATGCTCATCGGCTTCGACGGAGACGAGCCCGCCGTGCAGGCCGCCCTGAGAGCGCTGGCCTACAACCTGCTCGGCGGCATCGCCCTCGGAACGGCCGTTCTCCTGGCCGGACCGGGCGGCCGAGTCTCGGAGCTGGTCGCCGGAGACGTGACGGCCCACTGGGCGCTGCCGCTGATCCTCGCGGCCTGCATCGCGGCAGCTGCGACGAAGTCGGCCCTGGTCCCGTTCCACCCGTGGCTCCTGGGCGCGATGGTCGCGGCGGCCCCCGTGTCTGCTCTGCTCCACGCCAGCGCGATGGTCAAGGCCGGGTCCTACCTGCTCCTGCGGCTCGCGCCGCCGATCGCTGCGGACGGCCTCCTCGGGCCGGCCCTCGCGGTGCTGGGCGGCTTCAGCTTCGCGGCAGCGGCCGTCGAGGCGCTCCGCGAGCACGATCTCAAGCGGATCCTCGCCTACTCGACGATCTCGACCCTCGGGCTGATCGCGGTCTCGGCCGGGCTCGGGTCGCCTGCCGCGCTGGCCGCCGGGGTGCTCCTGCTCATCTTCCACGCGGTCGCCAAGGCCCTCGCCTTCCTGTCGGTCGGCGCGATCGAGCAGGTCACGCAGAGCCGCGACCTCGAGGCCCTGGTCGGCGCCGCGCGGTCCCTGCCGCAGCTGGCGGGACCGCTGGTGATCGCCGCCGTGGCGCTCGCCCTGCCCCCCTTCGGTCTCGTGGTCGCCAAATGGGCGATCCTCGAGCTCGGGGCGCGCGATGTCCCGCTCATCGTCCTCCTCGCCATCGGCGGCGCGGCCTACCTGGCCGTCTGGACGGCCGTGGTCGGGCGGCTGATCGTCCGCCGGCGGGCCGGACCGGCGCCGGTCGAGCCGGGCGGCTCGCTGCCGCGACGCGAGGGCGTCCCGATCGCCGTGCTCAGCCTGGTCTCCGTGGCCGGGCTGGTGCTCGCGGCCCCGATCGCCCGCGGACTGGCCGACCCTGCCGGGAGCGTGGCGTTCGGGATCGACCCCGGGCTGGCGACCGGGTGGTCGATCGCGCTCAGCGGCGGGTCGTTCGTCGTCCCGGCGATCGCTGCACTCGGCCTGGCATCCGGCGCGCTGGCGATCACGGTCGGCCGCCGGATCAGGCGCATATCGCCGGCGCCGTACCTGTCGGGCGCCGGCCTCGCCGCCGGGCCGGCCGGGGCCTTCCACGGCGGGCGCGGCGGGCCGGTCGTGGCACGAAGCGGCGGCTTCTACTGGGGCCGGGATGCCGGCGATGCCGCCTCCGGGCACGCTGCACTTCCATCCGCGGCGAAGGTACCGGCAGGAGGGTTCGGACGCCTGTCGGTCGTCGTCGGCTGGCTCCTCATCGCCGGGGTCGCGCTGGCCGCGGCGGTCGGGGCCGTCGGAGCGAGGCCGTCGCCATGATGCATGCCGATCCGCTGGGCCTCGTGCTGGTCGCGTCCGGGACGCTCCTCGCCCCGCTGGGCGTGGGCCTCCTGATCGGGATCGATCGAAAGGTCAGCGCCGCGATGCAGCTCCGGGTCGGTCCCCCGCTCCTCCAGCCGCTCTACGACCTCACGAAGCTGCTGGCGAAGGCGAGCCCGGCGACCGATCGCGTGGCCGCCGCCCTGCTGGTCGCCCACCTCGTCCTTTCGGCGGGTGTCCTGGCGATCGTCCTCTCGGGAGGGGACCTGCTGGTGGCGGTCCTGGTGCTGGGTGCCGCGCAGGTGATGTTCATCCTGGCCGCGGCCGCGGTGGAATCGCCGTACGCACAGCTCGGCGCGTCCCGCGAGCTCGTCGTCCTGGTCGCCATGGAGCCGCTCCTCGTCCTGGTCGTGATCGCCTACGGGGTCGTCGCCGGATCGTTCTCGACCGCGGCGATCGCGACCGGATCGATGCCCCTGCTGAGCCTGCCGACGCTGGGCCTGACGCTGGGCATCCTCCTGGCCGCGACCCTCCGCAAGTCGCCCTTCGACCTGGGCAGCTCGCACCATGGCCACCAGGAGCTCGTCAAGGGCTCGACGACCGAGATGGCCGGCCGATGGCTGGCCCTGGCCGAGCTGGGGCACTGGTACGAGGCGGCCCTGGTCCTGGCCCTGATCGTGCTCGCCGCCGCACGCCTTCCCGCCCTCGCCACGCTCCTCGTCGGCCTGACCTACGTCGCCGTCGTGGTCGCCGACAACAGCCTGCCGCGGGCGACCTGGCGGATGGCGCTCGCGATCGCGTGGGGCCTCGGCGGCGGCGCCGCCGTCGTCGCGCTGGCGGGGGCCGGGTGGCTGGCCCGCGGAGGGATCGCCCCGTGAAGGCCCCCTTCGACCTCGCCCGCGCCTGGCTCCGGCGATCGAGGACGAAGTCGCCCTGGCTGATCCACTTCGATTGCGGCGGCTGCAACGGCTGCGACATCGAGGTGCTCGACACGCTGACGCCGCGCTACTCGGTCGAACGCTTCGGCGTCATCAACGTCGGGGACCCGCGCCAGGGCGACGTCCTGGTGGTCACCGGGCCGGCGAACCGCCGCAACGCCGGAGTCCTGCGCTCCGTCTACGAGCAGATGTCCGAACCCAAGGTGGTCGTCGCGATCGGTTCCTGCGCCGCCCACGGCGGGATCTTCCGTGGCTCACCCAACGTGCTGGACGGTGTCGGAGCGGTCGTCCCCGTCGACGTCTTCGTGGCTGGCTGTCCGCCCCCACCCCAGAAGATCCTGGCCGGCATCATCGAGGCCGCCCCGAGGCTTGCGGAGGTGCGCCCCTCCCGGGCGCCGACCTCGGGGCCCGGGAGCCCGAGCCTGGTCACCCAGCCGCCGGGCGGTCGACCCTCCCTCGAAGACGACGTGCCCCTCGTGCGGGTCGACCCGAGCGGGCCGGACGCCGGTCCCGCGACGAGGGTCGCTCGATGAACGGCCTGGCCGACTGTCGGACGATCCCGGCGTCGGCGCTGCCCGAGACGGCACGTCGCCTGCGCGATGCGCACTGGCGGTTCGTGACCGCGAGCGCGGTGCCGCGGGTCGCTTCCTGGACGGTCTTCTATCACTTCGAGCGGGACGAGCGGCTGTGCCACCTGCGGGTGGAGGTCGGACGGACGGAGTCCGTCCCCGCGATCGACGATGCCTTCCCCGCCGCCTTCCTGGTCGAGAACGAGATGAGCGAGCTGCAGGGCCTCGCCGTGTCCGGCATGTCGATCGACTACGGCGGCCGGCTGTACCGCGATTTCGACAGGCCCGAGGGCTGGGTCCACGTTCATTCGCCCGGCTCCGGAGAGGTCGGCCGGCCGATCGGATCCGGCGAGGAGCCTCGACCATGACCACGACGGTGGTCCCGTTCGGGCCGCAGCACCCGGTCCTCGCCGAGCCGATCCAGCTCGAGCTCAGTCTCCGGGACGAGGTGGTGACCGGGGCGGTCCTCGGCCTCGGCTACGTCCACCGTGGGATCGAGGCCGCCGCCGAGCGGCGCTCGTTCGAGCAGGACCTGCCCCTCCTCGAGCGAGTCTGCGGGATCTGCTCGGTCGCCCACGCGGTCGCCTACGCCCAGGCGATCGAGGCCCTGGCCGAGGTCGAAGTGCCCCGGCGGGCGCGTCTGCTGCGGGTCTTCTTCTTCGAGTTGACCCGACTCCACTCGCATCTGCTGTGGCTCGGGCTGGCCGCCGACGCGATCGGCTTCGAGGCCCTCTTCCAGACCTGCTGGCGGGTGCGCGAAGGCATCCTCGACCTCTTCTCGGCGACGGCCGGGGCGCGGGTGATCATCGCGGTCACCGCCCTCGGCGG
>JAPVSP010000247.1:0-5893 GCA_047519685.1 Chloroflexota bacterium | reverse complement strand
GCGGTGAAGCCGACGAGGTCGGCGAAGAGGACCGACACGAGGCGGCGCTCGGCGACCGGGGCGGTCTCGCCGGCCGGGTGGGCCGGGCCCGCCGGGGTCGTGGGCCGAGCGCCGGTCGCGAGCGGGGTCGCGCACTCCGAGCAGAACTTGGCGGTCGGGGCGTTGATCGTCCCGCACGACGGGCAGCCGGCGGCCAATCGCGTCGCGCACTCGTTGCAGAACTTCGCGCCAGGCACGTTCTCGGTCCCGCAGTTCGAGCAGATCAAGCCGGTACTCCCGCTCCCGACTCCCCGGATGAGCCGAGAGCGTAGCCGATGTCTCGCTCACGCGGAACAGGTGTTCCTCGAGCGGGAGGACCGCCGCCGAACCGGATCCTCTCTAACGACCATGGAAGCCGCCGTAGGCGCGGACGGGCCGAGAAGCAGCCTCATACGATCAGGAGTGGGTCGCTTGAGACGTGCCAGGGCACGGCAGCAGACGACGGCACGGATACGGTGCGCGTGGTGGCCGGATGAGGCGATCCGAGTCGCGCACGTGCATACGGCGTTCGGCCGACCGCCCCACGCCACGCGCCCGATCCCGCCCCCGTCCACGCGCCCCGGCGCCCGGCGGGAGGCACGCCCCCACGTCCCCATGCCCGGGCACCGGATCGCGGCCTCCCGGCGCCACGCCGCCTTCTACCATCGTCGACGATGCCCGGCCCGTCCCCCTCCCGCCCCCGTCGCGCACGCGCCGCCACGACGGTCACGTTCTTCATCAACGGCTTCCTTCTGGCGACCTGGCTGCCCAACATCCCGTACGTCAAGGACCGGCTCGCGCTGGACCCGGCGACGCTCGGCCTGGATCTCGCCGCGATGGCCGTCGGGGCGCTCGTCTGCATGCCGGTCGCCGGCTGGCTCGTCGCCCACCGCGGCAGCGCCCTCGTCACGACCGGGACGGCGCTCCTCTTCTGCGCGCTGCTGCCCCTGCCGTTCCTGGCCCCCGGTCCTCTGCCCCTGGCGGTCGCACTCTTCGCGATGGGTGCGATGAACGGCTCGATGGACGTCTCGATGAACGCGCAGGCCGTGCACGTCGAGGCGCTCAGGACCACGCCCATCATGTCCTCGTTCCATGGCGCATGGAGCCTGGCCGCCCTGCTCGGCGCCGTCACAACGAGCCTCGTCCACGTGGCGGGGATCGCGCCGCTCGTCCAGGTGGTGACCGTCGCGATCGGCGCGGCCGTCGTCCAGCTTGTCGTGGCCTTCGAGTTCGAGCGGGGCGACCGGGCGGACGAGCCACCGGTCCTCCTCGCCATGCCGCCTCGGGTCGTGCTGGGGCTTGGCTTCGTCTGCTTCTGCGCGATGCTCGCCGAGGGCTCGATCGGCGACTGGAGCGCGGTCTACCTCCGCGACGACCTCGCCGCTTCGGGCGCGGTCGCGCCGCTCGGCTACGCCGCCGCGGCCCTCGCGATGGCGATCGGGCGACTGAGCGGAGACCTCATCGTGCGCCGGGTCGGGGCGCCGCGAACCCTGGTCATCGGCGGCGCCCTCGTCGCCGTCGGCATGGTCACGGCGCTCGTCCCCGCGACGCCGACCGCGGCGATCCTCGGCTTCCTGCTCGTGGGGTTCGGGCTCGCGAACGCCGTGCCGGTGATGTTCTCGGCGGCGGGTCGCGTTCCCGACATCGCGGCGGGGACCGCGTTGGCGGCCGCGTCGACGATGGGCTACTCGGGCTTCCTCATCGGGCCGACGATCATCGGCTTCGTGGCCGGCGCAAGCAGCCTGGGGACCGCGCTGTGGATCCCGTTCGCCTGCGGGCTCGTCCTGCTCGTCGCCGGTCCCATGGCGCTCGGGGCGAGTCGATCGAGCGAACCGACCGAGGCACCCGCCTAGCGGCGGCTGGCCGGTCGTCCGCCGCGCTCCGACGCGCGGTACAGTCCGCGCGATGAGCAGCGCCCAGGTCGACGGGTTCCTCCCCTCCCGGAACGGCCTCCACTTCCCGAATCGGTTCCCCCATGTGCCGCCGATCCGGTTCGCCCTCGGTCCCCTCCGCCTCGGCATCGGCGACGCCGCCGGGGGCCTGTGCGGCGGGATGAGCCATGTCGTACGCGACCTCTGGCAGGCCGGCGTCCAGCCGCCGCCCGACACGGAGCCCCCGGCCGAGGGCACCCCCCGCTTCCGGGCGCTCGTGCGCCGCCAGGTCGAGAGCTTCGATGCGCTCCGCGTCCCGCTCCGCTTCTACGACCTCCAGGCGTTCCGGCCCGACCGGTCGGACGCGGCCGCCCGCCTCCTCGGGCGCCGCTCGCGCACGGCCGAGACGGTCCAGGTGGAGTGGCCGAAGATCCGGGCCGAGGTCGACGCCGGACGCCCGGCGCTCGTCGGGCTCGTCCGTGCCATCGGACCGAATCCGCTGCTCCTCGCCGAGCACCACCAGGTCGTCGCCTACGGGTACGAGGTCGACGGCGACCGCCTCGCGCTGCGGATCTACGACCCGAACCACCCGGACATGGACGACGTGGAGGTCCGGCTCCGCCTTGGGGTCGAGCGGCGCGGCCCGGGCACGTTCCTGCAGACGACCGGCGAGGAGCTCTTCGCGTTCTGGCTGCTGCCCTATTCCTTCGCCGAGCCGTCCGCCTAGCACTGACTCGCCGAGCCGTCCGCCTGGCACTGACTCGCCGAGCCGCCCGCCGGGCGCCGTCCCCCGTCGCGTCACACGGGCCGACGGCACCAAGTGCGCCCGACCGGCGTCCAATGGCTGACGCCACCCGTCCACGAGGACCCGGCCATGCCGCACCGACCCACGAAGCTGCTCGCCGCCGGCGGGCTCGTCGCCGTTCTGGCGGCTGGCTGCGTGACCGGCGCCTCGCCCGCACCCTCCGGCGGCCCCACCGGCCCCTCTGCGAGCCCGACCGGTTTCTACCTGCGGGCCTGGACGACGCAGGCCCTGCCGCCGGCCGACGCCTTCGCGGTCGCCAGCCGTCTGGCCATCGCGGACGGGATGGTCATCGACACCGCCGTCGCCGTTCCCGCCATCTATCCCGGGCCCCTGCTCATCGAGCCCCTCGTCCGGTCCATCTCGGCGCACGGCATCGCGACGATCGTGGCCGAGCTTCGCGCCCAGGGGCTCCTCGTCAGCCGTGACTTCACCCCGGGAGATGGCCCGCTCGGCGGCGTGACCGCGCACCTCGAGCTCGTCGTCGACGGCACGACCTACGGGCTGACCGGCGACCCGACGTCGGTCCCGCGCTGCGGCGCGACCGAGCGCTGCGTCCCGGACCCCGGCACACCCGGAGCCTTCACCGTCTTCTGGCAGCGCCTGACCTCCGACCTCGCCACCTGGCTGGGGGCCGACCTGGGGCCCGAGTCGCGCTATGACATCGAGCGGCTGGCGATCCTCACGACGAACCCGATCGAGACGTTCGCCCCGATCGAAGTGGGACACGAGGCCTGGCCGCTCGCCGCGTTCGCGACCTTTGGGAGCCCGCTCGCCGGCGGGAGCGGTCAGCGCTGCGGCACCATCGCCGGCGCGGACGTCGCGACGCTCCTGCCCATCCTGCGCCGCTCGAACCAGCTGACCCTCTTCAAGGACACGGCCGGGATCGAGCGCTCGCTGGTCGTCCGACCGCTGCTCCCACGGGAGCCGGACCCGTGCGCGGGCGGCTCCGGGGGCACGTCCGCCCCGCCCCCGGCGTCAGTCCCGGCGGGCACCTCGACGCCGCCCGGGGCCAGCCCCTCCTCCGCCTCCGGCTCCACCCCGGGCTCGACCGGCGGGCTCGGCCAGGTCCGGGTCCTCGGGCTCGCCTGCTTCGGCGAGGGCCCGATCTTCCCGCCCGAGGCCCTCTCCGGCCCGGCGACGGCCGAGCGGGGAGCCGACGAGCCGGCGGCCGCCCTGCGGGCGATGCTCGCGGCCGCGGGATCGGACGTGGGCTGGCTGCCGAAGACCGGCTGGCGGCGGGTCGCCGAGACCGCCGGCACGGTCCTCTTCATCGCCGAGGATCCAGTGAGCGGCGCAGCGCCCTATGACCAGGCGACCGTCGTCCTCGAGAACGGCCGCTGGACGTCGGGTGGCTGGGGCGCGTGCCGTCTCATGGCGGGGCTGGCCGGGCCCTTCCGTGCGGCGACGTGGACCCTCGCGGCGTCCGTGGCCCCCCAGGCCCTGACGTTCACGGCCCTCGTCCGGGAGCTGTCCTGCTCGAGCGGGACGCCGGCGGCCGGACGGATCTCGGAGCCCCTCGTCGCCTACGGCGCGGACGTCGTGACGATCACGTTCGGGGTGGCGCCGCTCACCGGTAACCAGGACTGTCCCGGCGTGGCGCCGTCCGCGGTCGTCGTCACGCTCCGCGAGCCCCTCGGCGACCGCCGGCAGCTGGACGGCGCGCTCTACCCGCCAGCGCCGGTGTTGGTCGAGCCGCAGGCTGGCGGCTGAGCCAACGGCCGCTCGGCTGAGCGGATGGCCGCTCGCTCCCGTCAGACGCGCCTCACCTCGATCCAGCTGTGAACCGGATCGGCGGGGACGATCTTCACGAGATCGAGGCCGGAGCGGGCGAAGCAGTGCCACCGCCGTGGATGCGCTCGATCGCGTTGGCGCCGTGCCGGACCGCGCGGCCGAGGCGACAAGGTCGGCGGAGTCGGTCGCCGTCGCCCCGCCTCAGCCCTCCGCGACCAGGTGCCCGGCGACCTCGAAGATGGTCAGCGTCGGCTCCGAGCCGGCGGCCCGGAACATCAGTGGACCGCGCGGGGGACCGGCCGACCGCATCGCGTCGAGCGCCGCGCGGCTCTGCCAGACGGTCACGATCCGCCACGCCTCCGGGTCCGCCGCCGACTGGACGAGGTACGTCTCCACGAGCCCGGGGTCGCCGCCGCCATCGCGCGTCCCCTCCGCATAGGCGGCCCGGAGGTCGTCCCAGCGGTCGGGCGCGACGCGCCCGTCGAGGATCGTCATCACCATCGGGGCCTGGTCCGCGGACATCCGGCGACCTCGCACTACGAGTTGGGCCTCGCATCTTGACGGCGGTGGGCGCGGACGCCAAGACCCCCGGTGCCCGCGCGCCACGCCAGCTCTCGCCACTCCGGGCGCAGGCCGCGCCGAGGCCCCGCCGGACGGCTGCCCCCGCCGAACGACCTGGCCCCCGCCGGGCGCCTGGCCCCCGCCGCATCGGGCCGTCCGACTCTGGTGCGCCCGGCCGCCGACCGGTCACGCTGCCCCGCGACACGGAGGCGAACATGGTCACGACAGCGACGCGTCCCGTCTTCGAGACCCCGGGCAGACCGGCACCGAAGCCAGGAACCGTCCGCTTCGTCGACGTCCCCGAGCGGCGCTGCCTCATGGTCGACGGGGCGGGCAGCCCGGGGGCGCCCGAGTTCCAGGCCGCGATCGGCGCGCTCTACGCCGTCGCGTACTCGCTCAAGTTCATGCTCAAGCGGCGCGGCGTCGAGTCGAAGGTCGGCTGCCTCGAGGGCCTCTGGACGCGGACCGGCGAGGCGAGCGAGCTGCCACTGACCGAGCCGATGGCCGACCCGACCGCCTGGCAGTGGACGCTCCTCATCGAGGCACCCGAGACCGCCAGCGCCGAGGACATCGCGGCCGCGATCGCCGAGGTCTGGCGGAAGCGCCCCTCGTCGGCCATCGAGCACCTCCGCTGCGAGCCGTTCCGCGAGGGTCACGTCGTCGAGGCGCTCCACGTGGGTCCGTACGCCAGCGAGCCGGAGACGATCTCGCGGATGTACGCCGTGGCGGCCGAGTGGGGGCTCCAGCCCGTAGGGCCGCACCACGAGATCTACCTCGGCGACCCGCAGCGCTCGGCGCCCGAGCGGCTCAAGACGGTCCTCCGCATGCCGGTCGCGTAGCGCATCCGAGATGGAGGCCACGATGCCACCCGCGGCCGAGACGGCGCCCGCGGCCGAGATGCCACCCG
>JAPVSP010000246.1:0-16773 GCA_047519685.1 Chloroflexota bacterium | reverse complement strand
TCGAGGGCGATCGACCGGATCCCTCGACGGGCGGCGAGCAGCGCGGCGTCGGCCCACGCTTCCGCGGCAAGCCACCGCCAGCCGCCCGTCTCGAGGTCGGCAGCCGCCCCCTCGATCGCGGGCACGGCCTTCGGCGGATCCTCGGACAGTGCCGCGATCCAGCGACGCTCGAGGGCGCGGCGGGGACCCGTCATCGACGCCGTGAGCTCGAGGAAGGTCCGGCCGGCATCCGCGACGACGTCGGGGCGGCCGACCCGTAGCGCCATCCGCGCCAGGTGGCTCGCGACGTCCAGCCGCCCGAGAGGCTCGAGTCCGGCGAGCGCAGCGATGAGGCCGTCGACCGCGGCGGCGGGGTCGTCCGTGAGCCAACAGACCCAGGCGGCATGGGTGGCGGCCCCACCGGCCAGCTGCGGTTCCGGGCTGACCCCGAGCGCCGCCACCTCGGCCTCGGCCGTCCGCGCGGCCTCCGGCTCGCCCAGGAGCCGGCGGAGCAGGGCGAGCCGATAGAGCTGCATCGCCAGCTCTGCGGGTTGGTGGAAGTGCCGGCACGCCTCGAGCGCCTCCTCCTGGTACCCGACCGCCTCGTCCAGCCGCGCAAGAAGCGCCAGGATGTCCCCGAGGTTCCCGGCGACCCACTGCTGTCCCCCCCGGTCCATCGCGCGCCGCGCGACCAGCAGCCCCTCGAGCAGCAGCTCCACGACCTCGTGCCAGTCCTCCCCGTTCGCGTCGAGGACCGCCGGCAGGTTGACGAACGATCGCGAGAGCAGGCCGTGGTCGCCCGTCGCCTGCGCGAGGCGGTACGACTCGCGGAGGAGCGGGATCGCCTCCGGGAAGCGCCCGGTGAAGGCCAGGGCGACCCCGAGATCGTGCATCGCGTTCCGCTCGACGGCGGCGGACCCGGTCGCCCGCGCCTCCTCGATCGCCCGCTCGAGGAGCGCCGGGGCGGTCTCGATCGGCCCCGCCCGCCAGCGCAGCCAGCCGAGCGTCCACAGGACCATCGCGCGGGCCTCGCTCGGCTCGCCGCCCTCCCGTCTCTCGAGGGCAGCGCCGGCGACGACTCGGGCCTCGTCGGCCAGCCCGGCGATGTACAGCTGGCGGGTCAGGAGCGCCTCGAGGCGGGCGTGCAGCGCGTCGTCCAGGTCGACCCCCTCCGCCTCGATCGCGGAGATCGCCTCCTTGAGCGAGCGGATCATCGACTCGTGCGAGGCGTGCCCCTCCCCGACCTCGGCGAACTCGGCCGCCAGCCTGGCGCGCTCGAGCGGCGGGACCTCCAGGTCCCGGCCGACCTCGACCGCCGTCCGCAGCCAGCGGGTGGCGTTCTCGAACTCGGCGAGGGCCTCCCCCCTCGCGGAGGCCCGGCGCGCGGTGTCGTACGTCCGCTGGCGCAGCTCGCGCAGCCGGGCCGAGCCGGTCTCGCCGAACTCCTCCTCGTACCGGAGCGCGGCCAGGTAGTGCGATCCGAGGAGCTCGACGAACTCATCGCGACGCTCGGCGAGCTCCGTCTCGGCCCAGTCGGCGACATCGAGGTGGAGGACGGCGCGGTCCCGCTTGGGCAGCGTTTCGTACGCGACGTCGCGGATGAGGACGTGCCGGAAGCCGTATTCGGCGGCGCCTGCGAGCGACGAGGGTGAGCGCGCGACGACGAGCTCCTTGACCCGGAGGCGACGGAGGAGCTCGTCGGTCGGGCCGGTCCCCTGCCGCATCAGGTGGGCGAGGACGGCATCCCAGAAGATCCGGCCGACGACCGCCGCCCGCTGGGCGAGCCGCTTCTCCGAGGCCGGCAGCGTGTCGAGGCGGGCCGCGAGCACCGCCTGGATCGAGCCCGGGACCTCGACCTCGTCGACCGGCTGGGCGAGCTGCCACCGACCGTCGGCGAAGCGGAGGACGCCGCGGTCCACGAACATGCGGACGAGCTCCTCGGCGAACAGAGGATTGCCGTCGGCGAGCGACACCACCCGGGACCGGAGCGGCTCGGGCAGGCCGCCGGACAGCAGCCCGTCGACGAGACGGCCGCTCTCGGCCTCGTCAAGGGGCTCGAGGACGATCGTCGCCGCGTTCGGCAGGCCGCCGCCCCAGGCGGGCCGCCGTTCGAGCAGCTCGTGGCGGGCCAGGCAGAGGAAGACCATCGGGCCATCCGCCCAGCGGGCCGCGTACTCGACGAAGTCGAGCAGCCCCTCGTCGGCCCAGTGGATGTCCTCCAGGACCAGCACGAGCGGGGCTCGTGCCGCGACGAGCTCGAGATACCGGCGCCAGGCGTCGAACAGCTCGTCGCGCGGGAGGGCCGAGGCCGGGCCGAGCGCGAGGACGGCCCGCAGCGCGTCCAGGAGCGGCACGTCCGCCTCGACGCCCAGTCCGGCGAGCCGGCCCTCGAGCTTGAGGTCCCCCGCCGCGGGGGCGTCGTCGTCCATGATCCCGGCGTCAGCCTTGAGGGCGTCGGCCAGCGCCGAGTAGCTCGCCTGCGCGTACGCGAGGCAGCGGCCCTTCCGCCAGTGGTACGGCTCCGGCAGCCCGTCGACGTACTTCTCGAGCTCCCAGGTCAGCCGCGACTTCCCGACGCCGGCCGAGCCGACGACCGTCACGACATGCGGTCGTCCATCGGCGACGGCCCGCCGGAGGGTCTCCTTGAGGAGCGTCAGCTCCTCGTCGCGGCCGACGAGGGGCGCCTCGAGGCCGAGTGGCGCACGCTCGCCGCCACGCCGGGCCTTGACGGCGATGGCCCGCCAGGCCGCGACCGGCAGCTCCGTGCCCTTCAGGACGGCCGGCGGCAGCTCCTCGTAGTCGATGAGGGCGCGCGTCGCCGTGTACGTCACCGGCCCGACGATGACCGCGCCCGGTGCGGCCGCGGCCTGGAGCCGGGCGGCGGTGTTGACGGCGTCACCCGTGACGAACAGGTCTCGCTCGCCGGCGGCGCGGGTGAGGTCGACCAGCACCTCGCCGGTCTCGATGCCGATCCGGAGGCGGAGGTCGGGTCGGCCCTCCGCCCGGAGCTCCACCGCGAGCTCGGCGACCGCCGCCTGCATCTCGAGCGCGGCGCGGACCGCGCGCTCCGCATCGTCCTCGTGGAGAGCGGGCACCCCGAACGCCGCGAGCAGCGCGTCGCCGGCGAACTTCTCGATCGTCCCCTCGTAGCGTCGCACCTCCTCGGAGAGCCGCGCGAAGACCCGCGAGACGAGCGCGCCGACGATCTCCGGGTCGTGGGTCGCGCCGAGTGAGGTGAACCCGACGAGGTCCGCGAAGAGGAGCGACGCGACCTTCCGCTCCCGGCCGGTCGCTCCGGCCTCTGGGCCAGGGGGCGCCGGCGGGCCTCCGACCGGCGTCCCGCAGGCCGGGCAGAAGCGCGCCCCGTCGGGGAGCTCGGCGGAGCAGGCCGGGCAGGTGGCGGCCACGGCCGTCCCGCACGACGCACAGAAGCGGGCGCCGATCGTGAGCGGAGCGCCGCAGGCTCGGCAGGTCACGGTCGGATTCTCCTCGCCCGGGTCAACGACGCGGCCTCCCGGAGCGCACGGCGGGCCGGGCCGAGGCGTTCAGGACGCCCGGGCCTCGACCTCGAGCCGCGGGAACAGCGGCTCGGCTCGCCCCACCCGTCCCGCTTCTCGGGCACTGGCGCCCCACCGGAGCTCGTCGAGGAGCGGCGGTCCGCCGTTCCCGTCCGGGCCGTACGGGTACCCGTAGCCGAGCTGCTCGAGGACCCGTGGCCCGGTCGCCGGCATGAACGGCGCGGCCGCGAGCCCCACCAGCCGGCAGGCTTCGACGAGATCGCCCAGCACGCCGCGCAGGCGGGCCGAGGCGGCCTCGTCGCCGGCCTTCGCGGCCTTCGCGAGGACCCAGGGCTGCTCGGAGTCTACGGCCTTGTTCGCCGCTCCGACGAACTCCCAGAGGACGGCGAGCGCGTCGTGCAGGAGGCACCGCTCGATCCGTTCGGCCGCCCCGGCGGCGATGCCGGGCCAGGCCATGCCGAGCGGGCTGTCGTCGGCGGGCCGCGGGGCGGGTCGCTCCCCGTCGAAGTAGCGCCCGACCATCGAGACCGTGCGATTCAGCAGGTTCCCGAAGTCGTTCGCAAGGTCGGCGTTGTAGCGCCGGATGAATGAGTCCCAGGACACGTCGCTGTCCCGGTCGAAGGCGTTCTCGCGGAGGGTGACGTATCGGGCTCCGTCCGAGCCGAGGGCGGCGACGACGGCGTTCGGATCGAGGAAGTTGCCCCGGCTCTTGCTCATCTTCTCGCCCTGGACCGTCAGGTGCCCGTGGATCCACACCTCGCGCGGGGCCTCGAGCCCGGCGCTCCAGAGCATCGCCGGCCAGTAGATCGTGTGGAAGCGGGCGATGTCCTTGCCGATGACGTGCAGGTCGGCCGGCCACCAGGTCGCGAACGACGTCGTGTCGTCGGGGAACCCGGCGCCCGTGATGTAGTTGATGAGGGCGTCGTACCAGACGTAGATGGTGCCGGCCGAGCGGTCCCAGCCGCCGTCCGGAAGCGCCGCGCTCGAGCCGTCCTCGCGGATCGGGAACGGGATCCCCCACTCGGCCCCGGCCCGGCTGACCGAGAAGTCCTCGAGCCCGCCCCGGATGAAGCCGAGCATCTCGTTGCGCCGGTAGTCGGGCTGGACGAAGCCGGGATGCTCGGCGTAGTGGCGCTCGAGGCGCTCCTGGTAGGCGGAGAGGCGGAAGAACCAGTTCCGCTCGCTCAGCCATTGCAGCGGGACGTCGGGGTGGTTCGGACAGATCGTCCCGCGTGCCGTCTCGACCACGTCGGTCGGCGCCCGGAAGCCCTCGTTCGGGCAGTACCAGCCCTCGTACGTCCCGACGTAGAGATCGCCGTTCGCGTACGCCCGGCGGACCATCTCCTGGGCCGCCCGGACGTGATCCGGGTCGGTCGTCCGGATGAACCGGTCCGGGCTGATGCCCAGGGCGGCCTCCGACGACCGGAAGAGCTGGACCCGCTCGTCCACGAACTCGCGCGGCGAGCGACCTTCCTCGGCCGCCTTCATCGCGATGTTCACCGAGTGCTCGTCGGTGCCGGTGAGGAACCGGGTCCGGTCGCCGGTCATCCGGTGCCAGCGGGCGATCGCATCGGCGCCGATGACCTCGAAGAGCGTGTGAAGGCCGGGCTGGTTGTTCGCGTAGGCGATCGCGGTCGTGAGGTAGAAGCGGCGGTCCGACATGGCCGGCCGATGGTAGCAGGGGCGTCAGTGCCGGAAATGCCGGACGCCGGTCACCACCATCGCCGCGCCGCCGGCGTCGGCCGCCGCGACGACCTCGGCGTCGCGGACCGACCCCCCGGGCTGGACGAACGCGGTCACGCCGGCGTCGAGGCAGACCTGCACGCCGTCGGGGAACGGGAAGTAAGCATCCGAGGCGCAGGCCGCACCGACCGCCGCGTCGGGGCCGAGGCCGACGCGCGCCTTCTCGACGGCCCCTCGCGCGGCGTCCACGCGGCTCGTCTGGCCGGAGCCGAGGCCGATGAGCCGGCCATCGCGGACCAGGACGATGGCATTCGAGGTGACGCCCCGGACGAGCCGCCAGGCCAGGTCGAGATCCGATCGCTCCCGGTCGCTCGGCACGCGCCGGGTCACACAGCGCCAGCCGGCGGGGTCGTCCGGCCGCGTGTCGGGCGCGCTGACGAGCACTCCGCCGCCGGCGGTCCGGAACGCTCCCACCGGCGAGGGCGACAGGGCGGCGGCGGGCGACTCGTCGGCGAGGGCCTCGTCGACGAGCACGCGCAGGTTCGGCTTCATCGCCAGCACCTCGAGGGCCGCCGGCTCGTAGCCGGGCGCGACGACGATCTCGAGGAAGATCGAGACGAGCGCCTCGGCCACGGCCCGGTCCACCGGCCGGGTCAGCGCGACGACCCCGCCGAACGCCGAGACGGGATCCGCCTCGAGCGCAGCCCGCCAGGCCTCGAGCGCGGTCTCCCGCTCCGCCGCACCGCACGGGTTGGTGTGCTTGACGATGACGCAGGCGGGGCCGCGCATCGCCCGCCCGAAGGCGTCCGCGGCGGCGGCGTCGAGCACGTTGTTGTACGAGAGGGCCTTCCCCTGGAGCGGGGCCCGGTCGAGCCCGAACGGCCCGTCGGCCAGCGTCGCCCCCGGTCGCCGGTAGCGGGCCGCCGGCTGATGCGGGTTCTCGCCGTAGCGGAGCGTCTCCACCTTCTCGAGCCCGATCGTCAGCGTCGGCGGGAACGGGTCGGTCGACCGCGGCAGGCCCGCCTCGTCGGGCAGCTCGATCCCGGCACGGTCCATCCGGACGGGGAGCTCGCCCGCGATCCGCGCGTCGTAGGCCGCCGTATGCCGGAACGCCTCGACCGCCAGGGCCGAACGAAGCCCGATCGGGACGACCCCGTCCTCGTCGAGCGCGGCGAGGACGGCGTCGTAGCGCTGGGGGGCGGTGACGATCGCCACGCTCGAGTGGTTCTTCGCCGCGGCCCGCACGAGCGCGGGGCCGCCGATGTCGATCTCCTCGACGAGCTCGTCGAGCGAGATCGCGGGTCGCTCGGCGGCGGCCGCGAACGGGTAGAGGTTGACGACGACGAGCTCGAACGGCGCGATCGCCGCGGCGAGGAGCGCCTCGCGATGGGCCGGCAGACGACGGTCGGCGAGGATCCCGCCGTGGATCCGGGGATGGAGGGTCTTGACCCGGCCGTCGAGCATCTCGGGGAAGCCGGTCACCGCGGCGACGTCCGTGACCGGCAGGCCAGCCTCGCGGAGCGTCCGGGCGGTGCCGCCGGTCGAGACCAGCTCGAAGCCGCGCCCGACCAGCCCGCGACCGAGCCCCACCAGCCCGGTCTTGTCGGAGACCGACAGCAGCGCTCGCCGTGGGATGGCGAGGCTCGCGTCGGCACGGGCGAGGTCGATCCGGACGTGTCGACCCTCGACGCGCACGAGGCCGGCGACCAGCAGGGCGACCGCGCGCGGCAGGAGCCGGTGCTCGACGACCTTGATCCGCTCGTGGAGGGTCGCCTCGTCGTCGCCTGGCTGGACCGGTACGGCCTCCTGGGCGACGATCGGACCGCCGTCGAGCGTCTCGTCGACGATGTGGACCGTGGCGCCGGTGACGGCGACCCCGTGCGCCAGGGCATCGCGGACGGCGTGCGCGCCGGGGAAGGCCGGGAGGAGCGACGGGTGCGTGTTGAGGATCCGCTCGCGGAACGCATCGAGCACCGCGGGTCCGACGATCCGCATGTAGCCCGCGAGGGCGATGACATCGACCGCGGCGGCCGCCAGGGTCGCCGACAGGATCGCGTCGGCGGTGGCCCGCTCGGCCGGGCGCGCCGAGCCGAGCCCCGGCAGGAGCGCCGTCTCGATCCCGTCCTCCGTCGCCCGGTCGAGCGCGGCGCACGGACGATCGGCGAAGACGAGGACGATCTCGCCGCCCAGCTCGCCCCGGGCCGCTGCGGCCGCGAGGGCGCCGAGGTTCGAGCCGGCGCCGGAGACGCCGACCGCGATCCGGCCGTTCATCGGTCGGCCGACGCCTCGAGCGGCCCCTCGGCGTAGCGGCGTCCGCCGAGCGACCGTTCCGGGACGACCTCGCCGACCAGGGTCGCGGCCAGGCCCGCCTCGCCGAGGGTCGAGATGGCCAGCGGCACCCCGTCGGGAGGCACGACGACGACCATCCCGAGGCCACCGTTGAAGGTCGCCCTCAGCTCGGCCTCGTCGATGCCGCCGAGCGCGCCGAGCAGCCGCATGATCGAGGGCAGCCGCCAGCGGGTCGGGTCGAGCCGGGCCCCGAGCCCGTCGGGCAGCGCCCGAGGGACGTTGCCTGGCAGCCCGCCGCCCGTGATGTGCGCCGCGCCACGGAGCGGATGCCCGGCCACCCCGAGGGCATCGCGCAGTGCGAGGAGCGCCCGGGCGTAGATCCGGGTGGGCGCCAGCAGGACCTCGCCGAGCGTCTCGGCCAGATCGGCCGGCTCGGTCCGCCGGGCCACCTCCGCGGCAGCCTCGCCCAGCACCTCCTGGAGCTGATCGAGGTACGGCCGATCGAGGTCCAGGCCCGACCGGGCGAGGAGCGCGCGGACGAGCGAGTAGCCGTTCGCGTGGAGCCCCGAGGACGGGAGCCCGACGATCGTGTCCCCGGAGCGTGCTGCGGTCCCGTCGAGCAGTCGATTGCGCTCGACGACGCCGACACAGAACCCCGCCAGATCGAACTCGTCGTCGCCCATCAGGCCCGGGTGCTCGGCGGTCTCCCCGCCGACCAGGGCGCAGCCGGCCTGGCGGCAGCCCTCCGCGACGCCCGAGACGAGCTCGGCCACGCGCGCGGGCACGAGCCGACCGACGGCCACGTAATCGAGGAAGAAGAGCGGCGCGGCGCCGGAGCACGCGACGTCGTTGGCGCACATCGCCACCAGGTCGATGCCGATGGTGTCGAGCCGGCCGAGCGACGAGGCGATCGCGGTCTTGGTGCCGACGCCGTCGGTCGCCGACACCAAGAGGGGATCGCCCAGCCCGCCCGGGAGGGAGACGGCGGCGGCGAAGCCGCCCACCCCACCGACGACCTCGGGTCGCCGCGTGGACTCGATCGCCGTCCGCATGAGCTCGAGCGCTCGCTCGCCGGCGGTCACATCGACCCCTGCCGCGGCGTAGGCCCGGCGCTCGACGTCGCTCATCGCCCGGCCACCGCGGCGGTGTCGCCGGCCGTCGCCGGCTCCTCCAGCAGGAACTTGCGATGGTGGGCGTCGTAGGGGACCGGGACCGGGTAGTTGCCGTCGAAACAGGCGAAGCAGAACCGCTCGTACGGCAGGTCGAGGGCGGTCAGGACCCCCTTGATGGAGAGGTAGCCGAGCGAGTCGGCGCCGACGAAGTCGCGGATCTCCTCGATCGAGTGCCGCGCGGCGATGAGCTCGGTCTCGATCTGGGTGTCGATCCCGTAGAAGCACGGGTGATGGATCGGCGGGGCGCTCACCCGGAGATGGATCTCGGCGGCACCCGCCCGGCGGAGCAGGGCGACGATCTGCTTGGTCGTCGTCCCGCGCACGATGGAATCGTCCACCACGATCAGGCGCCGCCCGCGGACCACCTCGCGGAGCGGGCTGAGCTTGACGTTCACGCCTCGCTGGCGCATGGCCTGGGATGGCTGGATGAAGGTCCGGCCGCTGTAGCGGTTGCGGACCATCCCCTCGCGGTACGGCAGGCCGGCCGCCTCCGCGAATCCGGCCGCCGCGGGCGCTCCGGTGTCCGGCACCGGCATGACGAGGTCGGCGGCCGCGGGATCTTCCCGCGCCAGCTCCATCCCCATCCGGCGGCGTGCCTCGTAGAGGTTGCGGCCCTCCATGTAGGAGTCCGGCCGGGCGAAGTAGATCAGCTCGAAGACGCACAGTGAGTGGTGCGGCTCCGCGAACCGGACCGAACGAGGCTCGCGGCCAGGCTCGAGCACGACGATCTCGCCCGGCTCGACGTCGCGGACGTAGTCGGCCCCGACGATGTCGAGCCCCGCCGTCTCCGACGACAGGAGCCAGGCCGTCCGCGACTCGACATCGTGGAAGAGCCCGGGCTCGCGCTCGGCCGCCTCGGGCAGCACCAGTCGCCCGAGGACCAGCGGTCGGAAGCCGTACGGGTCGCGGACGCCGATGACCCGGCGCTCGTCGAGGACGACGAGCGAGTACGCGCCGCGGACGCGGGGCAGGACCCGCCGGAGCGCCTCGACCGTGTCCGGGGCGTGCTCATCGGCGAGGAGCGCGGTCAGCAGCTCGGTGTCGGTCGAGGCCGACAGGCGCGCGCGCCCGCCGGCGAGCTGGTCGAGCAGCTCCCGCGTGTTCACGAGGTTGCCGTTGTGCCCGACGGCGATCGCCCGCCGCGGCCCGAGTCGCAGTGTCGGCTGCGCGTTCTCCCAGATGGTCGAGCCGGTCGTCGAGTAGCGGCAGTGCGCGATCGCCAGCTCGCCCCGAAGGGACGGCAGGCGGCGCTCGTCGAGCACCGAGCTGACGAGCCCGAGGTCCTTGTAGAGCATGAGCTGCTCGCCGTCGCTCACCGCGACGCCGGCCGACTCCTGGCCCCGGTGCTGGAGGGCGAACAGGCCGAGCGCCGCGAGGGCGGCGGCCTCGGACCGTCCGGTCTCGACGCCGGGCGGAAGGACGGCCCCGAACACACCGCACACGCCTCAGCCCTCCCCGGGGACCAGCGTCGCCGGCGGCTCGGGGGCGCGTGGCACCTCGAGCGGGAGCTCCGCGACCTCCTGGCCGAGGGCCCGGGCAAGCCCGTGCTCCCACGCGTGGGAGAGCTCGGCCACGGCCCGGTCGAGCGCGTCCGCGACCCGCGATCCGCGCCCCTCGGCGGCGCCCGTCGCGCCCTCGCCGGCGAGCTCGATGACGAGGCGATCGCCGCCGACGGTCCCGAGGGTCTCGACCGGCAACCCGAAGTGGCGGGCGAGCAGCTCGAGCGCCGGCGCATGGCGCGGCCGGGTCGTCACGACGAGTCGGCTCGGGCTCTCGCCGAACAGCTCGACGGCGGGCGAGCTGGGCACCCCGAGCCGGAGCCGGGCGCCCCGGCCGGACCAAATGGCACACTCCGCGAGCGCGACGGCGAGGCCGCCCCGCGAGACGTCCTGGGCCGAGGCGAGCAGGCCCCGCGCGGCCGCGTCGCGGACGAAGGCCTGGAGCCGGCGCTCGCGGTCCAGGTCGAGGGATGGCGGCCGGTCCTCCGGTGCCAGCCCCGCGAGGGCGGCATAGGCGCTGCCGGCGAGGCCCGGGGTCGCCCCGCCGATCAGGAGGACGGCGTCCCCGTCCTGCGCGAATCCGGGACGGACGAGCCGGCTGACGTCGTCGAGCAGCCCGACCACGCCGATCTCGGGGGTCGCCGCGATCCTCCCACCGGGCGACTCGTTGTAGAGCGAGACGTTCCCGCCGGTCACCGGCAGGCCGAGGACCCGGCAGGCGTCGCCCAGACCGCGGACCGCCTCGGCCAGCTGCCAGAACGCCTCCGGCCGGGTGGGGTCACCGAAGTTCAGGCAGTTCGTCACCCCGAGCGGCCGGGCGCCGGTGATCGAGACGTTGCGGGTGGCCTCCGCCACGGACAGCTGGGCCCCGAGGTACGGGTCCCAGCCTCCGGCGCCCTCGTCGCAGTCGGTCGCCGCGACGAGCGCCTTCGAGGTCCCCTTGACGCGGAGGACCGCCGCCCCATGACCGGGCCCCTCGACCGTGTTCGCCTGGACGGTCTGGTCGTACTGCTCGAAGACCCAGCGGCGCGACGACAGGTTCGGCGACCCGAGCAGGGCCAGCAGGACCGCGCCGGGGTCCATCCCCCGCTCGGGCAGCCGGTCAGCCGGCGCCTCGGGCGCACCGGGTGCCGGCGCCGCGCGTCGGCGGACGGGCCGGCCGGACAGGCGCTCGAACACGATCGCATCCGACGCGAGCGCCCGGGCGGGCACCCGAGCGAGCTCCCGGGAGCCCGGGTGCGGCCGCCCGTCGGCGTCCAGGCCACCCTCGACGACGACGATGTCGCCGTCCGCCGTCACCCGGCCGATGACCGCCACCGGCAGGCCCCAGCGCTCGCACACCTCGCGCACGGCGCCGTACCGCTCCGGCAGGGCGACCGCCAGCATCCGCTCCTGCGACTCGGAGATCATGACCTCGAACGGGTCCATGCCCGGCTCGCGGCGCGGGATCGCGTCGAGGTCGATGAGCATCCCGGTGCCCGACCGGTCCGCCGTCTCGGAGGTCGCGCAGGTGATGCCCGCCGCGCCCAGGTCCTGGAGCCCCTCGACCAGCTCGCGCTCGATCAGCTCGAGCGAGGCCTCGATGAGCAGCTTCTCGGCGAACGGGTCGCCGACCTGGACCGACGGCCGCTTCGATGGGTCGTCATCGGTGAACGTCGCGCTGGCGAGCACCGAGGCGCCGCCGATCCCGTCGCGACCCGTCGTCGAGCCGTACAGCACGACGAGGTTGCCCGGCCCGGGCGCGACCGCGCGAGTCAGGTGGCGCTCCTCGAGCAGCCCGATGGCCATGACGTTGACCAGCGGGTTGCCCTGGTAGGAGGGGTCGAACACGAGCTCGCCGCCGACGGTCGGAACGCCGACGCAGTTGCCGTAACCGCCGATGCCGCGCACGACGCCGTCGACCAGGTGGCGCGTCCGCGGGTCCGCCGGGTCGCCGAAGCGCAGCGCATCGAGCACCGCGATCGGCCGCGCACCCATCGTGAAGATGTCGCGGAGGATCCCGCCGACGCCGGTCGCCGCGCCCTGGTACGGCTCGACCGCCGAAGGGTGGTTGTGCGACTCGAGCTTGAACGCCACGGCGAGCCCGTCGCCGATCGAGATGACCCCGGCGTTCTCGCCCGGGCCGGCGACGACATCGCGGCCCGCCGTCGGCAGCGTCCGCAGGAGCGGCTTGCTGCTCTTGTAGCTGCAGTGCTCGCTCCACATGACGCTGAACATCGCCAGCTCCAGGTCGTTCGGCGCTCGCCCGAGCCGTTCGCCGATGCCGGCCAGCTCCTCGTCGGTCAGGCCGAGGCGTCGGTGGAGCGGCTCGGCCGGCCGCGTCGCGAGCCCGCTCATCGGCCGCCCACGGCGACGGCGCCGCCCGCGGCGGCCCGCTCGGCCGTGCTCTCGACGAGCGACCGGATCAGCCACATCCCGTCATCCGAGCCGAGGATCGCCTCGGCCGCCCGCTCCGGATGCGGCATCAGGCCGGCGACATTCCCGGCCGCGTTCGAGACCCCGGCGATCGCGCGCAGGCTGCCGTTCGGGTTGGCCGGGTCGTTCGGGCCGAGGGCGACCGCGCCATCGGGCCGGGCGTAGCGGAACAGGACCTGCCCATCTCGTTCGAGCTGGTCGAGCGTCGCCTCGTCGGCGTAGTAGCACCCCTCGCCGTGCGCGACGGGCATCCGGAGCGCCCGCCGCTCGGGGACCGCCCGGGTGAACGGCGAGTCGAGGCGCTCGGGGACGATCGCGACCTGCCGACCGACGAAGCGCAGCGAGCGGTTCCGGAGCAGCGCACCCGGGACCAGCCCCGCCTCGGCCAGCACCTGGAAGCCGTTGCAGATCCCGAGCACGAGCCCGCCGGCCGCCGCGAAGGCCGCGACGGCCCGCATGACCGGGCTGAAGCGGGCGATGACACCGGCCCGGAGATAGTCGCCGTACGCGAAGCCGCCGGGCAGCACGACGGAACCGACACCGTCGAGCGAGGCATGCTCGTGCCACAGCTCGACCGGCTCGGCTCCGGCGAGGGCGAGCGCGCGCGTCGTGTCGCGGTCGCAGTTGCTGCCGGGGAACACGACGACCCCGACCCGGACGGTCACCGATCGCCCCGATCCGTGGCACCGACGACCGCGGTCCCGCTGAGACCGGTCCCCTGGGCGCTCGACGCGGCGCCGATCGCCTCGATCGAGTAGGCCTCGATGAGCGGATTCGACAGCAGCTCGGACGCGAGCCGCTCGACGACCGACCGGGCAGCCGCCTCGTCGGCCGCCTCGACGGTCAGCTCGACGCGCCGGCCCACCCTGACGCCGTGGACGCCGGTGACCCCCAGGTGGGGCAGGCTCTGCTCGACCGCCCGGCCCTGCGGGTCGAGGATCCCGGGCTTGGGCGTCACGTTGACGGCGAAGCGGAACGAGTGCGACGAGTCGCTCATCGGGCGATGACGTCCTCCTGCAGGTACCGGGCGAAGCTGGCGCCGGTGATCCGCTCGTAGGCCGCGACGTACCGCCGGCGCGTCCCGTCGACGACCTGGGGCGGCAGCTCGGGACCTGGCGCGGTCTTGTCCCACGGCTGCGCCTCGAGCCAGTCGCGGACGTATTGCTTGTCGTAGCTGGCCTGGGCCCGCCCGGGCTCGTAGGCGGCCGCGTCCCAGAACCGCGACGAGTCGGGCGTGAGGACCTCGTCCACGAGGAGCAGCTCGCCCGTCGCCGGGTCGGTCCCGAACTCGAACTTGGTGTCGGCGAGGAGGATGCCCGCGCCTGCGGTGACCGCCGCGGCGTATCCATAGAGCCGGAGGGCGACGTCGCGGACCGTCTCGGCCAGCCCGCCGCCGACCGTCGCCGCCATCTCGTCGAAGGTGACGTTCTCGTCGTGCCGGCCGGCCGGGGCCTTCGTCGCGGGTGTCAGGATCGGCTCGGGGAGCCGGTCGCTCTCGAGCAGCCCGCCCGGGAGCCGCACCCCGCAGACCGCGCCCCCGGCGCGGTACTCCTTCCAGCCGGAACCCGCCAGGTAGCCCCGCACGACCACCTCGATCGGCAGGACCTCCGCCCGCCGGCAGAGCATGATCCGGCCGCGCAGCCGGTCGCGGTCGAGCGCCAGGCGCCCATGCCCGACGACCCGAGGGGCGGGGCCGAGGGACTCGCTGACGAGCGAGCCGTCCGGCAGGTCGTCCAGGTCGGTCGAGATCAGGTGGTTGGCCACGATGCCCCTCGTCTCGGCGAACCAGAACCGGGAGAGGCCCGTCAGGACGCGGCCCTTGTCGGGGATCGGGGTCGGCAGGACGACGTCGAACGCGCTGAGCCGGTCGGAGGCGACGAGGAGCAGCCGGTCGGGACCGACGGCGAAGAGATCGCGGACCTTGCCCGACCGGACGTAGGCGTCAGCCAGCGCCATCGGTCACCGCCTCCACTGCCTCGAGCGTCGCGCGGCCGGCGGCGGCCCCGTCGCCCGCTCCGGCCGAATGCGACCCGCGGCGCTCGGCGAGCCCGGCCGCGAGCGCCTCGAGGCGCCCGATGATCTGGGGGACGTGCCGGAGGAACGACGCGTCGTCGAAGCAGGCGTCGAGCTCGGCCAGCGACAGCCGCTGGGCGACCAGCGGCTCGGTCGCGAGGAGTCCCTTGAGCGGGACTCGCTCGTCGGCCGCTCGGAGCGCCGCCCGCTGGACGATGGCGTACGCCTCCTCGCGCGTGAGGCCGCCCCGCTCGACGAGCGCGACGAGGACGCGGCTGCTGGCGTGAAGCCCGAGACCCCGCTCGATGTTCTCGCGCATCCGGTCCGGTCTGATCACGAGCCCCTCGACGAGACCGGTCATCTTCACCAGCATGTAGTCGAGCAGGATCGTCGCATCGGGCAGCAGGACGCGCTCGGCCGAGGAGTGGCTGATGTCGCGCTCGTGCCACAGCGGCTGGTCCTCCAGCGCGGCGCCGGCGTAGCCGCGGAGGAGCCGCGCCAGCCCTGCGATCCGCTCCGAGAGGATCGGATTCCGCTTGTGGGGCATCGCGCTCGAGCCCTTCTGGCCGGCCCGGAACGGCTCCATGAGCTCGCCGATCTCGGTGTGCTGGAGGTTCCGGACCTCCGTGGCGAACCGCTCCAGCGAGCCCCCGGTGACGGCGATCGTCGCGAGGAGCGCCGCATGGCGGTCGCGCTGGACGATCTGCGTGCTCACCGGGTCCACGCGCAGGCCCAGCTCGGCGAGCACCTCCGCCTCGAGCTCGGGGTCGAGATGGCTGTACGTGCCGACCGGCCCCGAGATCTTCCCGGTGGCGATCTCGTCGACCGAGGCCACGAGCCGGACCCGGTCCCGCTCGAGCTCGAACGCCCAGCCGGCCAGCTTGAGCCCGAGCGTCGTCGGCTCGGCGTGGACGCTGTGGGTGCGACCCATCATCACCGTGCCGGCCTCGGAGCGGGCCCGGGCGACGAGCGCCGCGAGGAGCCGGTCGACGTCCTCGAGCAGGCGCTCGCCGGCGGCGCGGAGCTGGAGCGCGAGCGCGGTGTCCACCACGTCGCTGCTGGTCAGCCCGAGATGCAGGTAGCGCCCCTCCGAGCCGACCGACTCGGCGACCTGGGACACGAACGCGACGACATCGTGGTCGGTCGTCCGCTCGATCTCCGCGATGCGGTCGGGGTCGATCCGGGCGCGCGCCTCGATGGCGGCAAGCGCGGCCGGCGGCACCATCCCCCGCGGGACCTGCGCTCGGGCGACCGCCAGCTCCACGCGGAGCATCTGTTCGAAGCGCGCCGCGTCGCTCCAGATCGCGCCCATCTCCGGCAGGGTGTATCGCCGGATCACCGGATGACGCCCTCCGCCGCCGCCGCCTCGGACCGCGGGACGAAGAACGTCGCCCCGAGGTCGTGGCGCCGCTGGGCGCCGTCGAAGCGGACCAGATCGGAAGCGCGCTCCGCGAGGAACCGGGCGGCCGGCAGATCCCGACCCCGTCCGACGACCGCCAGGACGCGGCCGCCGTCGGTCACGTACCGGTCGCCGTCTCGGCGCGTCCCGGCATGGAACACCAGGGCTCCGGCCGCGCGGGCCGCGTCGAGGCCATCGATCGCGTCGCCTCGCCGTGGGGCCTCGGGGTAGCCCGTGGCCGCCAGGACGATCGCGAGCGCCGCCTCGCGGGTGGCCGGCAGGCGGGCCCCGTCGAGCCCCAGCGACCGGGCGGCAGCGGCCAGGTCGCCACGGGCCGCCGCGAGGAGGAGTGGCCCGAGCGCGACGCCCAGCCGGGGCACGATCGCCTGGGTCTCCGGGTCGCCGAAGCGGGCGTTGCATTCGAGCAGCACCGGACCCTCGACCGTGAGCATCAGGCCGGCGTACAGCGCGCCGCGGAACGGCGTCCCGCGCCGCGCGAGCTCGGCGAGGATCGGCCGGTGGACCTCGTCGACGATCCCGTCCACGGCGGCGTCGGGCAGGTCCGGGATCGGGCTGTAGGCACCCATGCCCCCGGTGTTCGGCCCGCGGTCGCCGTCCCGCAGGCGCTTGTGGTCGCGGGCGACGGGCAGGGCGAGCGCCTCGTGCCCGTCGCACAGGGCGATGACCGAGGCCTCGCGACCCTCCAAGAGCTCCTCCAGGACGACGACCGGGGCCTCCGGGTCGCGCTCCCCTGGAAGCGCCTCGAACAGGCTCCGGAGCGCCGGGCGGGCCTCGTCGAACGACGC
>JAPVSP010000245.1:0-4618 GCA_047519685.1 Chloroflexota bacterium | reverse complement strand
CGCAGCTGGCTCGCCAACCTCGAGGCCGATCCTCACTTCACGTTCCATCTCAAGGGGGCCGTCGTCGCGGACCTGCCCGCGACCGCGCGGATCATCACCGACGAGGCCGAGCGTCGCAGCGTGTTCGCGGACGTCGTGACGGTGTGGAGGGGCCAGGACGTCGAGATGATGACGGCCTGGAGCCCGCTCGTGGAGGTCTCGTTCGACGACCTACCGGGCGAGTCGGCCGCCTGAGCCCGATCTGGATGGTGCGCCGCTCGATCCGAGCAGCTCGTGGTGGCACGGCGCCCAGACTCGGCGTAGGGTGGACGCCCGCACCGAACAGGTCATCGCCATGTGGTCCATCGACTCGAAGAAGCTGACGCTCCCCACGCCCGCCGAGGCCCTGCCTGGTCGGCCGGAGCCGATCCCCACCGCCGAGCGCCACTTCGTCAACGGCGCGCGGCTCGCGCCGCCCGACCCAGACGGGAGCGAGGCCGCGACCTTCGCGATGGGCTGCTTCTGGGGTGCCGAGCGCCTGTTCTGGCGGACGCCGGGCGTCCTCGTCACGGCGGTCGGCTATGCCGGCGGGTCGACGCCCCACCCGACCTACGGCGAGGTCTGCACCGGGCGCACCGGCCACGCCGAGGTCGTCCGGGTCGTCTTCGATCCGAGCCGTATCGCGTACGCCGAGCTGCTCCGGATCTTCTGGGAGAACCACGACCCCACCCAGGGCATGCGCCAGGGGAACGACGTCGGGACGCAGTACCGCTCGGCGATCCTCACGCACGGCGAGGCGCAGCGCCGCGAGGCCGAGGCGTCGCTCGCCGCGTACCAGCGCGAGCTCGCCCGGGCTGGCTACGGCACCGTCACGACCGCGATCGAGGAGGCGCCCGGGTTCTTCTTCGCCGAGGCGTACCACCAGCAGTACCTGGCCAAGAACCCCCAAGGCTATTGCCCGGACCACGGCACCGGCGTGGCCTGCCCGGTCGGGGTCGCCGTGAGCGAGGACCCGGGACATGATTGAGTTCCTGGACGAGCGGCAGCCGGAGTCGTCGGTGGTCGAGTTCGTCGGCGGTCCGCGCGAAGGGGAGCGATTCACCCTGGACGAGCGCCCACCCACGCTCGAGCTGCCGGCTGGGATCTATGTCCGGTCGGTCCAGTGCGCGGACGACGGGGCGCTTCGGTACGTCTGGTCGCCTCGTGGGCCGGGCCCCACCAGGCTCGACGCGCGCCGCTAGGGAGCCCGTTCGGCCGCGAGCGCCACGCGGCGATGGAGGATCGCGTGCCCGATCGGCGTCAGCCTGCCCGCGCCCAACGGCTGGACACGATCAGGGAGGCTGGTCCGAGCCGGTCCTCGCCTCGCCCGCGTCCACGACGCAGAAGCGGTTGCCCTCTGGGTCCGCCAGGATGACGTAGTCCGCGTCCGGCGGTCGCCTGTCCCAGCGCACCTCGGTGGCGCCCAGCGCGATGAGGCGCCTGACCTCTCCGGCCTGATCCGCTGCGTAGAGGTCGAGATGGATGCGCGGCGGCGTATGCACCGTGGAGTGATGCCTGTCGAGCGAGAGGTTCGGCCCGACGCCGTCGCGCGGGCGGAGCAGCACGAAGTCGTCGCTCGTTTCCTCGCGCGGCACGTAGTCGAGAGCGGCTGCCCAGAACTGCGTCTGGCGCGCCAGATCATCGACGCGCAGAACGATCGAGCCGACGCGGATCATCGGTTCCCACTCTAGCCTCCCGTCCACGGCTTCGCGCCCGCACGCCCGACCTGGCTCCGAGCGGGGCGGGCTCCCGGATCCGAGGGCCGTTCTGTTCGGATCGGCGCCGGAGCGGCTCGGAACCCCTTGCGGTCGGCGAGCCAGCCGTTACCCTGCCGTCATCGCCCGGTCGAAGCGTTCCGGGTCGACCCGACGGAGGCGAGATGCCGGCGCAGGAGGTCGATCGTCCGTCCTCGGACGGCGGCAGGATCCGGATCGAGCCCGGTGGCGTGGGGCGCGACGAGCATCGCAAGGACCCTCCGCGCGAGCTCCCGCGCACCCTCCGCGCCGAGACCGGGAGCGGCCCGATCGAGGATGAGGCCGCTCGCCAGGGCCGCCTTCGAGGGGAAGTCGTGGTAGAGCGCCGGGCTCAGGTGACAGGCGTGGGCCAGTGCCTTGATCGTCGCACCGCGATAGCCGTGCCGACGGAGGACCGGTGCGGCCAGCCTGAACGGCTCGATCCGCCAGCTGTCCGGCTCGGAGCCCCGGTCGGCGTTCAACGGGCGCCAGGTCACGCCATGCCCTCCACGGCCGGCATCGTGCCACTGCGGGTGCGCCGCTGATGCGCCCGTTCACGTACGACGTGATGTACCGCTGGGGCGCCCCATGGGAGATCGGTCCGCGTTCGGAGCTGGTCGAGCTGGTCGAGTCGGGTCGGTTGACACCCGAGCGACTCGCACCCGGCCGGGCGATCGACCTCGGCTGCGGGACCGGCGCGAACTCGCTCTTCCTCGCCGAGCGCGGCTTCGACGTGGTCGGGGTGGACTTCTCGAGAGTCGCCCTCCGGAAGGCCGAGCGGAAGGCCGAGGCGGCCGGCCTGTCGGACCGAGCGCGCTTCATCCGGGGCGACCTGACCGCGGCGTCGATCCCGGGCGTCGACGGGCCGTTCGATCTGCTGGTCGACTACGGGACGCTCGACGACCTGGCCCGGGGCGCCCGGCGACGGATGGCGGACACGGTCGTTCGTCTCGCCCGGCCCGGGGCGCTCTTCCTCCTCTGGGCGTTCCACGCGGCCCGCGCCGAGTTGCCCTGGATCAGCTTCGACGGACCCTCGAGGCTCGCCCCTGGCCTGGAGCCCGGCGAGGAGCGCGAGCTGTTCGGATCGGCCTTCGAGATCGAGCGGCTGCCCCGGCCGGAACCCGGCTCGCGCTTCGCCTGCTTCCTCATGGAGCGCCGCCCGTGACGGGACGAACCCGCGGCGGGGCGGGCGCTCGGGCGCTCGGGCGGGCCTGAGGGCGGCGACCGCCGCGCCGGCCGGGCAGGGACGACCCCGCCGGTGGGAGGTGGCCCACCTGTCACGGGTGAGCATCCGGCGGGGTCGTTCGCGTTGCGTGCGATCGCAAGACTGCCGGATATGGACGGGCGTCGCCAGAGTGGTTGGGCCGAGCCGGGCCGGGCCAAGGGACCCGATGGCCCCGTCCTTCCGGGTAGGGCCGGCCGGACCCCCAGCGGTCGGACCGGCGCGGTGGAGGGCTTGCCCGGGAGCCCGCCTCGCGCGGACGGTTCCGGCGCCAGGCTACTCGACGAGCGTCGCGAACAGGTGCTCGAGCTCCGCCGCCGGGTCGTCGCACAGACCCGTGTGGACCTCCGAGGGCTGGACGATCGTGCTCGACGGCGAGACGAGCCAGTGGAAGCGCTCGGCCTGGGCCAGGTGGGCGATCGGACCCGCCGACGGGTCGCCCTCGGCGATCCGGCCGATCGCGTCGAGGTGCGCCCGGACGTCCGCCGGGACGGTGGCCGGCGCCAGGGCTCGGAGCTTCGCCTCGTCGAGCTCGAGCCGCGCCCCCAGGTAGCGGCGCGGCCGACAGTACAGGACGACACCGGCGTTGAAGCACTCGCCGCGCTCGACCCGCGGGACGACGCGCACGACCGCGTACTGGAAGGGCTCAGGCGGCACGGCGCCCCTCCTCGGCCGCCGCGACGAACGGCCGCGGCGCGGCCAGGCGCCCCAGGAGGTACTCGACGTAGGCGGTCCGCTGCTCCTCCGGCCCGCCGATCCCTCGCTCCTCGCCGAGCCAGTCGTCCGGGATGAGCGCGACGAGCTCGCGCAGGAGCTGGGGACCGACCCGCGGGGCGAGCCGCGCGTCCGCCTCCCGGATCGAGCCGGCATACGGCAGCAGGACGTGGTCGCGGATGGCGTCGAACGGGCGACGGGCGTGCTCGGCCGGGTCGCGCCACGTGTAGTGGACGTACAGGGCGGCGCCGTGGTCGATGAGCCAGAGCCGGCGGTGCCAGACGAGGAGGTTCGGGTTCTGCGGGGAGCGGTCGATGTTCATGACCAGGCCGTCGAACCAGACGACGCTCGCCGCGAGCTCCGGGTCCGGGGCCGGGCCGACAGCCGGGCTGAACGGGAGCGCGCCGGGCAGGAAGTCGACGCCCAGGTTGCGACCTGGACTGCGCTCGAGCAGCTCCTGGATCTCCGTGTCCGGCTCGGCGGACCCGAGCGATGGGTCGAGCTCGACGAAGACGATCTCCGGGACGGGCAGGCCCAGCGCCCGACCGAGCTCGCCCGCCAGCAGCTCAGCCACCAGGGCCTTCGGGCCCTGCCCGGCGCCGCGGAACTTCAGGACGTACAGGCCGTCATCGTCCCCCTCGACGAGTCCCGGCAGGGAGCCGCCCTCACGCAGCGGCGTGACATAGCGCGTCGCGGTGACGGAGCGCGGGATGGCGACGGCATCGAGCATCGCCGGAGAGCCTAGCCCACGTCGCGCACGCCCGCGCGACGGGTGGCCGGCCATCGCCGGCGCGGCGGTGCCCACCGCCCGGCCGGGGCCACGCCCGCGACCTCGTTCAGAGATTCTGTCGGTGTCGATAGCGGCGATGCCGCGTCTCGAGGCGCATCCGCTCGCCCTCGACCGGCACGATGCTGATCGAGCCGTCCTGCT
>JAPVSP010000244.1:0-15380 GCA_047519685.1 Chloroflexota bacterium | reverse complement strand
GGCCGATCAGATCGTCCATCGGGACTCGCCGGCGGCGGTAGAGGGGGGCCACCCAGTCGGCGAACTCCCTGACGAAGTAGGGGTCGTCGGCGGCGACCGCCTGGGCGATGCGGTCGATGAGGATCTCCGTGTCGCGCAGGAGGTGGCGGAGACCCGCCTCGTCATAGCGCTCCCGAAGGGTCGGGTCGCGCTCGATCGCGATCTCGAGCGCCCGGGCGCCGACGCGCGCCCTTCCCGCGAGCAGGCGGGCGGCGCCCTCCGGGTGACCGGCGGTCATGTCGCGGGGTGGGAGACCGAGCGTCGGGTGGCTCACGAGCGGCAAGTCTACCGTCCGGCCTGAGCGGCTGCCACGGGACAGGCGGCTGCGACGGGACGCCGGACGCGCCGTACGATGGGCGGCGATGAGCGACGATGCGCCCAAGAGGGCCGAGCCCGGACCCGCTCCGGCGCCGCGCGAGGGCCGGACCGACGCTGCCGGCCGGCTGGCGGCACCGCCGTCCCAGCGCTACGTCCGGGCCGCGCGCGCGGCGCCACAGGACGCCGCCGAGGCGAGCCTCGCCCGGGGCGCCGCGATGGGACTCCTCGTCGCGGCCTTCTGCGCGGCCATCATCGTCGTGCTCGGCGGGGTCTTCGCGTTCACGGCCGGCCTGATCGTCGTCGCCTTCTTCCTTGGCCGCCTGACGGCCATCGGGGTCAACGTCGGGGTCGGGCGCTCGATCTCCGAGGATCGGCGGCTGGCGCTCGCCGTCGGACTCTCGATCCTCGGCGTCATCGCCGCCCAGCTCGGGCTGTGGGCCTGGTCGGTGATCGTCCAGCCCGGCGCCCTGGGACCGATCGACTTCCTCGCCCAGACCTACGGGATGCTCGTCCCGCTCGAGCTCCTCCTGGCGGGCGGCGCCGCGTGGCTCACGGCGAGCTGAGGGAGAGCCCGGCCGTGCTCGCCGGGGAGCGGGCCGGAGGCCCGGGCCGCGAACGGCCGGCGCTCCGCTTCCGTCGTCCCGTCGAGGCCGACCATGCCCGGATCGTTCGGCTCGTCGACGAGTGGTGGGGTGGGCGGCGGATGCGCGCCCGGCTGCCCCGCCTCTGGTTCCGGCACTTCACGGGGACCTCCTGGATCGCCGAGACGGAGGACGGCCGCCTCGCCGGCTTCCTGGTCGGCTTCGTGAGCCCGGATCGGCCGGACGAGGCGCCCGTCCATCTCGCCGCGGTCGACCCGAACCTGCGGCGCCGCGGCATCGGCGCGGCGCTCTACGAACGGTTCGCCGCCGAGGTCAGGGCGCGCGGCGTCCGCCGCGTGACGGTCGTCGTCCCGCCCGACGACCGGGCGGCGCTGGCGTTCCACTCGGCCCTCGGCTTCCGCCCGGAGGCGGGGCCGGGCACCCGGCGCCTGTACGGCACACCGGCGTTCCCGGACTACGACGACGACCGGGAGGACCGGGCGGTCCTGGTCAGGGAGCTCTGAGCTCGGCCGCGATCGCCGCGGGCGTGAGCGGCTCCCGGAGCAGGCGGCCGAACCGGGCGTCGCGGGCGGCGGGTGGGACGAGGGCGACCCACTGGTCGAGCAGCTCGTAGCCCTCGTGATACACGAAGACGTACGTCCGCCAGCGGGGGTCCTCGATGAACTCGAGGCGTTTGCGCGCCCGCGCGTCCGGCAGGCACCCGTTCGTCCGCAGGTAGGCGAGCGTCGTCTCGGACGAGGCGCCCTCGACATGGCGGAGCAGAGCCGCATTGACGTCGACCTCGGCGAGCCGCCGGCGCAGGGGCGAGACGGCCGCGCTCGCCGTCGCCGCATCCCGGCGCCTGACGGCGTCGTCGGGCCAGAGCCCCGACCGTTCGAGCAGCTCCTCGAGCAGCTCGGCCCGTTCGCCAGCCGGCAGCAGCAGGTCGGGGCCCAGGCTCGCGAGGCCCTCGCTGATGAGGCATTCGGGGGTGAGCAGGAGGAGGACGCTCGATTCCAGCCAGCCACGCCGCTCGACCAGCTCCACCTCCTTCCAGGCGTGCTCCGCGTGATGGCCGGCGTAGGTCTCGTGGGCGAGCGTCGCGACGAGCTCGGGAGCACGCACCGGCAGGTCCAGGTTCAGGTCGACCCTCGAGCGGAGGCCGCCGTCGTACCAGTCGTAGCCGCTCCAGGGCTGATCCCGCACGAGCCCGACGCGGACCGACTCGCCGGTCGGCATGCCGAACCTGGGGAGCGCCCGCCGGCGCAGCTCGGCGACGAGCCAGTCGACGACCGCCGGCAGCCGCTCCGGATCGACGATGAAGCGCTCGTCCCAGGTCGCGAGGCGCTCCGCGAGCGGCCCGGCCCCGGGGATCAGCCGCTCGAGCTCGGCGGCCGTCTCGGCGAACAGCGACTCCGGACGGCGGGTCGGGAGCCAGGCATAGCCACGCTCCACCTGCTCGAGGTACGGGATCGGCTCGCCGGCCAGGACCCCCGCCCGCGTCGCCAGCGCGACGAGCTGCGCCTCCAGCCAGGCCCGCCGGCCAGGATCGGCGACCTCGCTCGAGACGCGCTCGCGGAGCGCCGCGGCGTCCGCCGCGAGACGGGCGGGCGAGGGCACCGGCTCGAGGTCGACCCGGGCCTTGAGGTCGGCCGGGCCGTAGTAGCCGTCGACGAGGCCGGGGTCGCGCTGGTCGAGCCGGAGGGCGAGCAGCAGGTAGTCGCGGGCGACCGGGTCGGGCTCGGGGACCGATCGCTCGCCGCCGATCGCCGGCACCCTGGTCCGGGCGTCGGTCACCGACGCATCCGCTCCGGGCGAGGCGCGCGCGGGACGTCGTGGCCGACATGCTCGGCGGCCCGACGGCGCGCCTCGGCGAGCCGCTCGGCGAGGGCGGGATCGAGCGGGATCGCGCCGGTCGCGCCGGCCGTCGGCTCGCCTGGGACCGAGTCGCCTGGCGGCCCGGGGGCCTGCGGTTCGGATGCCGCCGCTCCGGTCGCCGCGGCCTCGCGCTCGCCGGGCAGCGTGCCCATCCCCTGGCCCGGCGCGATCCCCCGTTCCTCGCCGCGGAAGGGCATCCCCTGGCGCTCGACGGCGTCGAGGCTCATCCGCAGGGCGGCCGTCTTCTGCGCGGCGACCTCCCGGACGTAGTCGGCCTCCTCGTCGGTCGTCATCCGGCGGCCGCGCACGACATCCTTCGGCTTGCCGACCATCAGCCAGGCCAGGTGGTAGCGATCCATCGGGCCCCACGCCGCGGCGAGCAGGTCGTCCGAGAGCTGCAGCCAGACCCGGAGCGCGCCCATCGATGGCTGGGCGTCGAGGCGCTCGCCCTCCTCGACGAGCTGGCGGGTCCGGGCGATGAGCTCCTCGCGCGTCACCGCCCGAGTGTAGCGGCCGCTCAGCCCCGCGCCCGGGGGGCGACGAGGGACGTCTCGTCGATCCAGCGTTCCCGGGCGACCCGGAGCGCGAGCGTCCGCTTCCCTGGTCGCCCGGTCCCGATGGCCCGGCCGTCATGGGCCACCAGCGGGACGATGCCCGCCACGCTCGCCGACAGGAACGCCTCGTCGGCGCCGAACAGGTCGTCCGGCCACAGGTCGCGCGCCTCCGCCGTCAGCCCGAGGTCGCCGACCGAGGGATCGCGGAGCAGCCAGGTCCGCGTCGTCCCGGCGAGGATCGCCGCCGACGGGGGCGGCGTCAGGAGGCGATCGCCGGCGACGACGAACAGGTTGGAGCTCGTCGCCTCCGACAGCCGCCCGTCGAGGGTCAGGAACAGGGCGTCGTCGGCGCTGGCGCGCTCGGCCTCGAGCCTTGCGACGACATAGTCGGCGCGGGAGGTCGACTTGATGCCGGACAGGGGCGAGGACGGATCGCGCCGGAGGGCGCTCGTCACCGTGCGGATCCCCGACGCGAGCTGCCGGCGCGGCGGCGGCGCGTACCGCCAGGCCTGGATCGCCACGGTCGGGGTCGTCGCCTCCCAGCCCGGCGGCAGCGTGCCGCGCCGTTCGAGGGGGCCGCGGGTCACCGTGATGCGGATGGTCGCGTCGCCGGGGGCGAGGCTCGCGTCGCCGGCTGCGGACAGGCCCTCGGCGTCGAGGAGCTCCGCCACGCCCCGCTCGAGGGCCTCGGCCGACGGGAGCGGGATCGCGAGCACGGATGCGCCGTCGCGGAGGCGCTCGAGATGCTCCTCCCACTCGATGGGCACGCCGCGCCGGACGCGCAGGGTCTCGAACAGGCCGTCACCGAGCTGGAACCCGCGGTCGGTGACGTAGATGTGCGGCTCAGCCGGCGAGACGAGGCGTCCGTCGAGCCAGAGATGGGTGGGCACGTCGATCAGCGGGTCGCCGGCCCGTCGCCGGTCCGTGGGCGGGTCGGCGCCCGGGGCGACGGGGCGCCCAGGAAGGACAGCTGGTCGGACGGTCGGGCGGGCGCCGGGCGGTCGGACGTCATGGGCGCCGATGGTAGCGCGCCCGGGCCCGCCAGCCGGTCGTCGATCCGCGGGTCGCCCGACCCGTCGACGTCGATGGCCGTGACCTAGGATGGGACCTGGCGCCGCCGGCGCCGACCAGGGAGGACCATGCGCGCCCGCGACCTCGGCATCCGGATCGGCTTCGGGGCCCCCGGACCGCTGGATGCGATCACCGACGTCCCTGGCGTCCGGGTCGGGCACACGACGATCGTGCGGGGCGAGGGCCCGCTGGTCGTCGGCCAGGGTCCGGTCCGGACCGGCGTGACGGTCGTCGTGCCACACGACGGCGACATCCGACGCGAGCCCGTGTTCGCCGGCTGCCACCGCCTCAACGGGAACGGGGAGCTGACCGGTCTCGAGTTCATCCGCGAGTTCGGCCTGCTCACATCGCCGATCGCGATCACGAACACCCACAGCGTGGGCGTGGTCCGGGACGCGCTCGTCGCCGCGTCGGTCGATCCGGTCGCACCCGGCCTCGCCTGGTGGGCCCTGCCCGTGGTCGGCGAGACCTACGACGGGCTGCTCAACGACATCAACGGCTTCCACGTCCGGCCGGCCCACCTCGAGGCGGCGCTCGCGGCTGCGGCCGGCGGCCCCGTGGCGGAGGGCAACGTCGGCGGCGGGACCGGGATGATCTGCCACGAGTTCAAGGGCGGGATCGGAACGGCCTCGCGGGTCCTGGCCGGCGAGGACGGCGGATGGACCGTCGGGGTCCTGGTGCAGGCGAACCACGGACGCCGCCCGTGGCTGCGGATCGACGGAGTCCGGGTCGGGGAGGCGATCCCCGTCGACGAGGTCCCGAGCCCGTTCACGGCCGCCCGCGCCGTCGCCGAGCGGCAGGGCGCCTCGGTCCCGCCCGCCGGGACGGGCTCGATCATCGTGATCGTCGCCACCGACGCGCCGCTCCTCCCCCACCAGTGCGAGCGGCTCGCTCAGCGCGCCGCGCTCGGGCTCGCGCGCGTCGGCGGCACCGGCGGCACGACGAGCGGCGACCTGCTCCTCGCGTTCGCGACCGGGAATCGCTTCGGCGATCCGGCCCACGAGCCGGTGGGCCCGCTGTGGCGAGACGTCAGGATGGCCGGCGAACGGGCGATGGACCCGCTCTTCGGTGCGACGATCGAGGCGACCGAGGAGGCGATCGTCAACGCGCTCGTCGCGGCCGAGACGATGGTCGGGCGCGACGGGATCGTGGCCCACGCGCTCCCACACGACCGGCTGCTCGCGCTGATGCGAAGCGCCGGACGCGCCGAGACGCACGGCAGCGGGGGCTGAGCCTCGCGGCGCCGGGCCAGGGGAGGCCCGACGCCCCGTGGTCCGGACGCGTCCCGCCGGGCTCCGTGGCGATCAGCCGGCGCGCTCGGCGGACGTCCTCTCGATCGGCACGCCGACCATGCTGCCCCACTCGGTCCAGCTGCCGTCGTAGTTGCGGACGCGCCGGTACCCGAGCAGCTCGTGCAGGACGAACCAGCTGTGGGAGCTGCGCTCGCCGATCCGGCAGTAGGCGATGACGTCCTTGTCGGGCGTCACGCCCTTCGACTCGTAGAGCGCCCGGAGTTCGTCGACGCCCTTGAAGGTGCCGTCCTCGCGGACCGCCTGGGCCCACGGGATGGACGCCGCGCCGGGGATGTGGCCGGCCCGCTGGGCCGTCTCGGTCATGCCGGGCGGCGCGATGACCTCGCCGTTGAACTCGGCCGGCGACCGGACGTCGACGAGGGCCAGGGAAGGGTCCCCCAGCCGGGGCAGGATGTCGTCGCGGAACGCGCGGAGCGCGAAGTCGGGTTCGGACAGTCGGTAGCCGGTCGCCGCGTGCGCGGGCACGTCGGTCGTGAGCGGCAGGCCCTGGTCGAGCCAGTAGCGCCGGCCGCCGTCGAGGATCCGCGCGTCGCGGTGCCCGTACAGCTTCAGCTGCCAGTAGGCCCACGCCGCGAACCAGTTGTTGTTGTCGCCGTAGAGGACGATCGTGGTGTCGGGGGCGATGCCGCTGGCGCTCAGCAGCGCGCCGAACTCCGCGGGGGAGGCGATGTCGCGTCGGATGCCGTCGGCGAGCTGGCTGGTCCAGTTCCAGCCGACCGCGCCCGGCAGATGGCTCTGCTCGTAGGCGGTGGTATCGACGTCGACCTCGACGAAGCGGACAGCGGGGTCGTCGAGGTGCTGGCGGGCCCACTCGGCGGTGACGAGGGCGTCGGGGCTGGCGTAGCCGGTCTGGTCGGTCACGTGATCTCTCCTGGGCGCCGGCGGTCCGGCGCGGCGGTCGTCCGGGGAAGGAGCGGGGTGAGCGGGCGGCCGAGCCGGGCCACTACGGCGCGGATCGGGCCCGCCGGGGACACGCGCAGCGGCCCGGGGCGAGCTCAGCCATCGCCGGTCGGCCGGTCCCGCCGGCCGAAGGCTGCCAGGCGCTCTCGGCAGTCCGCCGAGACGCGTTGCGCCTGGCGGACGATCCAGGGGTCCACCCGGCTGCTGTCCTCGATCGTGACCGTCGGGCCGTACGGCCCGTCCTCGACGACGATGCCGGAGCTGTTCCGGTAGTCCGTCATCCAGTTGGCCTGGAGCTGCAGGACCACGTCCGTCACGACCTGCGCCGGGAAGAGCCAGTCGAGGTAGGTCGCGTCCAGGCGGTCCACGAGGTCCGCGATCCGGACAGGCCGACCGCGCTCGACCCGGGCGAGCAGGTCGACGATCCGCGCGGCCGCGAACGGGTCGCCGGACTCGGCGGTCGACGGCGGCTGGATGTTCGGGTCCGGCAGGCCGGGCGGCGCCGGGCGGGTCGCGAGGAGACCGGCGACGGGCCGGGTCTGGGTCACGCGGGACGCATCTCCGACTCAAGGACCAGGGATCAGGCGACGACGATAGCACAAGGTCGCGGGACGGCCGGAAGTCGGCGCCGTGGGCGGCGTATCGGAATCTGCACCGGTCCCACACGACGGGAACACCGCGATGGTGCACGATGGGAGCCGGCCGGACGCCAGGCCATGCCGGCTGTCCGTCGACCGGCCCACAGCGATGCCAAGATGGATCCATCCGACGACCCCACCCGGTCCGCCGCTCCCGCTCCGCCACCCGACCCCGCCGGCCGCCAACCGGGCGGAGTCGAGGGGCGGCGGTGGAACCGCCAGCTCCTGCGCGGGACCGCCGCGGCCCTGGTCGTCGCCCTGGTCTTCGCGGGCGGCGTCGGCTTCGACCGGACCGGCGTCCTCGGCGGCCCGGCGGCCGAGCCGCCGCCCCCCGACGCGGCGCAGTTCGACCTCATCCGCCAGGCCTGGGACCTCCTCCGAACCGAGTATGTGGGCGCCCGCGACCTGGACCCGACGAAGCTGGCGTACGGGGCGATCGACGGGCTGACCCAGGCGGTCGGCGACACCGGCCACACGACGTTCCTGACGCCGACCGAGCGGAAGGATGCGGCCGCCGCCCTCTCGGGCACGTACGTGGGGATCGGCGTGGAGCTCGACACGAAGGACGGCCAGGCCGTCGTCGTGGGTGTCATCCGGGGCGGTCCGGGCGAGGCGGCCGGGATCCGCGCCGGCGACCACATCGTGGCCGTCGACGGCAAGTCGTCGGGTGGGGCGGACCTCGACGCCGTCGCCGGCTCGATCCGGGGCAGCGCCGGCACGGTGGTCACGCTGACCCTCGCCCGAGACGGCGTCAAGACGCCGATCACGGTCCGGGTCGTGCGCGCCGAGGTCCACCTCCCGGCCGTCGAGTCGGCGACCGTCCCGGGGACCACGCTGGCGATACTCCGCGTCGAGCAGTTCTCGACCGGCGCGTCCGACGCATTCGCTTCGCAGCTGCAGAGCCTGCTCGCCGGCCACCCGACGGGCCTCGTCCTCGACCTCCGCGGCGACCCTGGCGGCTATGTCAACGAGGCGGTCGGGATCGCCAGTCAGTTCCTGGCCAGCGGCGACGTGTACCGTGCGCGCGACGCCTCCGGCAAGGAGACGCCCGTCGCGGTCCGGCCGCCCCACCTCGCGCCGACGATCCCGCTCGTCGTCCTGGTGGACAACGGCACGGCGAGCTCGGCCGAGATCGTCGCCGGCGCGCTGCAGGACGCGGGACGGGCGAAGATCGTCGGGGCCACGACGTTCGGCACCGGGACGGTGCTCGCCGAGTTCCCGCTGACCGATGGGTCGGCGCTCCGGATCGGGACGGAGGAATGGCTGACCCCGAAGGGCCAGCCGATCTGGCACCACGGCATCGCGCCGGATGTGACGGTCGCCCTTCCCGCCGGGGTCCTGCCAGACGTGCCGGACGATCTCGCCCGGCTGGGCGCGTCGGGCGTGCGCCAGACGAAGGACGCCCAGCTCGCGAAGGCGATCGAGCTCCTCCGCCCGGCCTCCTGACGGCGCCGGCCGGGGGCAGCCCGCGCCTCTGGGCCGCCTGCGCCTGTGGGGGCCCGCGCGACCCGGTCGGTCAGAGCAGCTCGTGGTTGGCGGTCGCCGTCGGGGCTCCCTCGGGCGGCCTGGGCTCCTCGCCCGGGCCGTACGCCGGCGTCTCGCCGACAGCCTGCACCCCGGCCCCGCCGCCGAGCGCGGGCCGCGGCTCGCCGGCCGTGCCCTCGATCGCCCCGACGCCGTACGGGACCCACTTCGACGGATCCTGGAGCCGATGGGCCTCGAGGTTGCCGCGGCTGTGCAGCTGGGCGAACCCGGCCGGCTCGATCCACATCCGGTTGCCGTCGAGGAGCCCGGTGATGCCCTCCTGGCCGGGCTCCGGCCGCGGGGCCTGGCAGTAGCGGCAGGTCGCCCGATCGTGGGGCGTGTACTCGATCGGCTCCTCGTACGTCGTGATGTAGCCCTCGTAGTTCCGGAGCACGACCTTGTGGTCCGAGTAGCTGATGAGGTAGTTCGGCATCACCGGGATCTTGCCGCCACCGCCCGGGGCGTCGACGACGTAGGTGGGGACCGCATAGCCGGAGGTATGGCCCCGGAGGCCCTCCATGATCTCGAGCCCCTTGCCGATCGGCGTCCGGAAGTGGCCGGCCCCCTCGACCAGGTCGCACTGGTAGATGTAGTAGGGACGCACCCGGATCTCGACGAGGCGCTGGACGAGCTCGCGCATCACGTGGACGCAGTCGTTGACGCCCGCCAGCAGCACCGACTGATTGCCGACCGGGATGCCGGCCCGGGTGAGCTTGTCGACGGCCCGCGCGACCTCGGGCGTGATCTCGTTCGGGTGGTTGAAATGGAGGTTGATCCAGATCGGGTGGTACTGCGCGAGCATGTCGCACAGCTCGTCGTCGATCCGCTGCGGCATGAAGACGGGGACGCGCGAGCCGATCCGGATGATCTCGACGTGGGGGATCTCGCGAAGGCCGCGGATGACGGACTCGAGAAGCTTCGGGGCCAGCGTCAGGCCGTCGCCGCCGGAGATGAGGACGTCGCGGATCTGCGGCGTCCGCCGGATGTACTCGAGCTGGGCCTCGTGCTCGCGGCGGTTGAAGTTCTGGGTCGGGTCGCCGACGATCCGGCTGCGAGTGCAGTAGCGGCAGTAGCTCGCGCACTGGGTCGTCACGAGCATCAGGACGCGGTCCGGGTAGCGATGGACCAGGCCGGGGACCGGGCTGTGACGGTCCTCGGCCAGTGAGTCCTCCATCATCCCGGTGAACGCGTGGAGCTCGCGCCCGAGCGGGATGACCTGGCGCCGGATCGGGTCGCTCGGGTCCTTCGGGTCGATGAGGCTGATGAAGTACGGGGTGACGTCGACCCGGAACTTGTCGGGCGCCGAGAGGCCCTCGCGCTCTTCGTCGGTCAGCTCGAGGATCCCCTCGATCTCCTCGAGATCGTTGACGCGGTGGCTGAGCTGCCACCGCCAGTCGTCCCACTGCTCATCCGGGACGTCCGCCCACCGTGGGGCGCGCAGAGAGACGGCCGGCCGGCCGGCCGGGCCGAGCCGGCGGGCCGGATCGCGGAGGTTCACGAACGGGGTCTCGGTCGAGGTGGGCCTGGCGACCGCCTGCCGCTCCTTGATGTCCACGCCGATGGCCTCCACTCACGCTCCGGCTCGCGGCCATCCTTACCGCGGGCGACGCATAAAACCTATGCAGTCTGCATGCAAGGTGATGGTAGCCGGTCGGGCGTCGCGGCGCCAGGGACATCGAGCTGCCGGGCCGGCGATCGCGCCCGGGGAGCGGGCCGGCCGCCGGGGTCGGGTCGGGTGGTCGCAGGGTCGGCGGCGCCTACTCGCGGATGACGGCCCAGAGGAAGCCCATCATCACGAAGAAGCCCGTGAAGAGGGCGATGAGCCCCAGGGCGCCGTACGGGGAATCGGCTCCCTCATGGGGGACGAGCTGGAGGCCGATCCCGAACACGAGCGCCCATGCGACGAACAGGAAGGCGAACAGCCAGCGGGCGTTGATCCCCGTGATCGCCCGGACCCAGCCCGGCTGGCGGCCCTCGGCGGTCATCGCGGACTTCACCGCCGGCACGACGATGAGCACCGCGAGGATGACGGCCGTCGCGAAGATGGCGAACTGGAGGGGGCCGGCGAACGGCGCGAGGAGCAGCTGCACGGTGGGCCTCGGTGCTGTCGGGCGGACGGCCGGATGGTAGCAGAGGCGTCCCCGGCGGTCGCGGGGACTGCGCCGGGTCCGGCACCAGCGCCGCTCCGGCCGGAGGACCGTGGGCGCCGCAGGACCACGACCCCGCCTCTCGGTCCGACCCCGCCGATGCGACTACGATTCGCCCTGGCTCGAGCGCCGCCGTCGGCGGGCGCCGGCCACCCGCATCCGGCCCGCGGCGGGCCCCGAACACCGAGACGTGACGAACTTCGAGCGGCTCGGACGCCTCGTCCATCGGCGGCGCTGGTGGGTGATCGGCGCCTGGGTCGCCCTCATCCTGCTCGCCATCCCGTTCGCCCCGCGCGCGCCGAGCGCGCTGCGCGCCGGAGGCTTCGTCCTCGACGACCTCGAGTCGTCCAGGGCCCGGTCGATCCTCGAGCGCGAGCTCGGTCAGCCCCCTTCGGCCGTCGTCGTCGTGTTCCACAGCACGGGCCTCCTGGCCGGAACGCCCGAGTTCGAGGCGGCGGCCCTGGACGCCGTGCGGGACGTGGCCTCCGCACCGCACGTGACCGGGATCGTCTCCCACCTCCAGGCCCCGCGCCAGGTCTCGGCCGACCGAACGACCGCCTACGACATCGTGCCCCTGGACCTGCCGCCCGACGACTCGCCCGAGGCGCTCCCGGGTATCGAGCGACGGCTGCGCCATCCGGCCGGGCTGGACGTCTCGCTGGCCGGCGGCCCGGCGTTCTACGGCGACATCCAGTCCGTCTCCGAGTCCGACCTCCGGCGGAGCGAGGTCGTCTCCCTGCCACTGGCCGGGCTCGCCCTGCTCCTGGTCTTCGGGTCGGTCGTCGCGGCCGGCGTCCCGCTGGCGGTCGGCGGTGCGGCGGTGCTCGTCGCGCTCGCCCTGGTCTTCGGGCTGGCGAGCCTGACGCCGATGAGCATCTTCGTGCTGAACCTGGCGACGCTGCTCGGCCTGGGCCTGGGCGTCGACTACTCGCTGCTCATGACGAGCCGGTTCCGCGAGGAGCTGGCCGCGCGGCTCGGCCCGGACGCGATCGGCGGCTCCCCCGCCGCCCGGGCGGAGCGCGACCTTGCCGTCGAGGCCGCGGTCCGGATCACCGTGGCGACCGCCGGACGAGCCGTCTTCTTCAGCGGCCTGACGGTCCTCCTCGGTCTGCTCGGCCTCGTGCTCTTCGAGTTCATGATCCTCCGGTCGGTCGGGATCGCCGGGGCGATCGTGGTCGGCCTGGCCGTCCTCGCGGCGCTCACGCTGCTGCCCGCGATCCTCTCCGTGCTCGGGCCGCGGATCGACGCGCTCTCGGTCCGGCCGGTCCGTCCCCGGTCTGATGGCGCCGGGCGCTGGGCGCGGCTCGCCCGCTGGGTCATGGACCGGCCGGTGGCGGTGCTGGTCCCCACCCTGGGGCTCATCCTGCTCCTGGGCTGGCCCTTCCTGTCCGTCGACTTCAACGCCCCCGACGCGACGATCCTGCCGGCGTCCGCCCCATCGCGGGCCGGCTACGACCGGCTGGTCGCGGAGTTCGGCGAGGGCGATTTCGCGCCGCTCCAGCTGGCCATCCGGACGACCGGTCCGGCGACCTCGCCCGAGAATGTCGCGCGGCTCTACGAATACTCCCGCCGGCTGGCGGCCGACCTTCGGATCGTCCGGGTCGAGGGCATCGTCGACGTCGACCCGCGCCTCCGGCTCGACCAGTACCAGCTGCTCTACGGCGATCCGTCCGGGCCGCCCGACCGGTTCGTCCAGGCCGGCCTGGGGGCCACGACGAAGGGCGACCTGACCGCGTTCACGGTCGTCACGCCGTACGGCCCGAACCGGGACGAGGCCCGGGCGCTGGTGCGCGACCTGCGGGACCCGAGCGGACGGCTGGCGCCGCCGCCGGGCCTCTCGGTGGGCGTGTCGGGCGGGGCGGCCGACGTGACCGACGTCGTCGGCCGGATCGGTGCCGACTTCCCGCGGACGGCGCTCTTCATCGTGCTCACGACCTACCTCGTCCTCTTCGTGCTCCTGCGCTCGGTCGTCCTGCCGGCCAAGGCGCTGGTCATGAACACGCTGTCGATCGTCGCCAGCTTCGGCGCGCTGGTCTGGATCTTCCAGGAGGGCAACCTGTCGGCGATCCTGGGGTTCCAGCCGCTCGGCTTCGTCGAGACGACCCAGCCGGTCATCCTCTTCTGCGTCCTGTTCGGGCTGTCGATGGACTACGAGGTGTTCCTGCTGTCCCGGATGAAGGAGGTCTACGACCGGACCGGGGACAATCGCGAGGCGGTGGCGCGGGGGCTCGAGCGGAGCGGGCGGATCGTCACCTCGGCGGCGCTCATCGTCGTCGTGGTGGCCGGCTCGTTCACGTTCGCCGACATCGTGCTCATCAAGGCGCTCGGGCTGGGGGTCGCGATCGCCGTCGCCCTCGACGCGACGGTCGTCCGGGCGCTCCTGGTGCCGGCCACGATGCGCCTCCTCGGTCGCTGGAACTGGTGGCTGCCCGGAGCGCTCGAGCGGCTGGTCTCGACCCATCTGCCTCGCTCCGAGGCCGACGTGGAGGCCGCGCTCCGGTGAGCCGCGCTCCGATGGTCCGGGGCCGGCCCCGCCAGCGGCTCGCGCTCCTCTCTACGCTCGTGGCGCTCGTCGCCGCGGTGGCCGCCTGCACGGGCGGCGGCCCGATCCTCGCCAATGCCCCGGCCGCCCACCCCACCGCCCCGCCTGGCTCGCCGCGGCCCGTCGCCCTGGCCGACCCGCAGCCGATCGAGCTCCCGGCCGACGACGCCCCGCACCATCGGCTGACGGAGTGGTGGTACTACACCGGCCACCTCCAGGACGCCGCGACGGGACGCTGGTACGGCTTCGAGTACGTCGTCTTCCGGGCGGAGCGGGGCGATTTCCCGGTCGCCTGGGCCTCGCACCTGGCCGTCACCGACGAGACCGGGGCCCGCTTCTTGTACGCGCAGCGGAGCCAGGTCGGAGCCGCGGGGGATCGGTCGGGGGTCGTCGGCGCGCCCGCCGGCGGCGGTGCCCCGGCGGCGTTCGCATTCGCGCTGACCGGGGCGGACCCGAGCCGGCCCGAGACGTTCGCGCAAGCCGCGTGGACGATGGCCGGCGGGAACGGCCGGGACCACCTGGCCGCGACGCTCGCTCCCTCCGAGGCGACGGCGGCCGGGTCCCCGGCCGGCCTCGGCCTCGAGCTCGACCTCACCGCCACGAGACCACCGGCGCTCCACGGCCGCGATGGCTGGCTCGACTTCGGCCCGGCGGGCGGCTCGTACTACTACTCGCGCACCCGGATGGGCGCCCGGGGCACGCTCGTCCTCGACGGGTCGCCGCACCAGGTCGCCGGCTTCGCCTGGTTCGACCACCAGTGGGGGGACTTCATCGCCGTCGGCGGGGGTGGCTGGGACTGGTTCGCCGCCGAGCTGGACGACGGGACGGACCTGACGCTCTCGCTCGTGCGCGACCGCGACGGGACCGACGCCCTGGTCTACGGCACGCTCGTCGGGTCGGATGGCCGGACGAGACACCTCTCGGCGGCCGACTTCACCGTCGAGGCCACCGCCCACTGGACGAGCCCTCGGACAGGGGCGACGTACCCGTCGGGCTGGCGGATCTCGGTACCTGGCGACCGCCTGGTCCTCGAGGTGACGCCGACGGTGCGCGATCAGGAGCTCGACACGCGGGCGACCACCGGCGTCGTCTACTGGGAAGGCTCGCAGCTGGTCGGCGGGACCCGCGACGGACGGCCGATCGCGGGGCGCGGCTATGTCGAGCTGACCGGCTACGCCGGGTCGGCCGCGGCGTCGCGCTAGGGCGAGGCCGCCGCCGGCGGCAGCTCGATGCCCGAGCTGGACGCGAGGGCCCGGACGGCCGCATCGACCGCCGGGAGGCCCGCCAGGACCTGCGCCATCCGGCTCGCCGCCGCTCGATAGGCCTCGCCGTCCAGGAAGGGTGCCGCGAGGGCGTCTCGCGCGGTCGAGCGGGTCTGGCCGTACAGGCCGTCGAGCTGGGCCTGCACGGCCGCCGCGTCGTCCCAATCCCGCAGGCGCCCGGCCACGTCGCTCCCGATCGCGGCGTCCGCAGCCAGGGCTCGCAGGGCGGTGGCGACAGCGAAGGTGTCGAAGGGCTGGCCCGCTGCGGCGGCCTGAAGCGTCGCGGCCCCAGCGACGAGCCGCTCGTCGACCGCGGCCGCCTCGCGGAGGGCCGCGAGGCCGACGCCGGGCGCCACCGGGGCCGCGGCGAGACTCGGCGCGACCGAGCTGCCGGCCGCCGGGGCGGTCAGGGCGGTCGCCGCGGTCGACGGAGCGCGGGCCTGGGTCCGGTCGATCGTCATGGCCGCGGCCATCACCGACCCGCCGACGAGCGTCCCGAGCGCCATGCCGACCGCGACGAACAGGCCGGCCCGGCGGATCGGCACGTCGAGCACGAGCCAGGCTCCGCACCCGGGACAGCGCATCGTCCCGTCGCCGATCGGCCGCCCGCAGC
>JAPVSP010000243.1:0-2673 GCA_047519685.1 Chloroflexota bacterium | reverse complement strand
GGTCGGAGCTCGCGGGCCGGTCTGGAGCGCAACGCCGACGTCCCCACTGGGGTTGACCAGGTCGCGGACCGCCGCGATCCGCTTCTGCAGCTCCTCGATATCCCCGGCCGGCACCTCGAGGAAGACCAGGGCGCCGTAGGCGCCGGATAGCAGTCGTGCCACGTACCTGACCTGACCAGGCACCAGGCTCCTCAGAGCGCCGAACATCGCCTCGGTGCCGGACGAGACGAACACGTACGCGTCCTGAGGGGCATCGTTGGATGCCATCTCGCAGCCCTCCCCGTCGTTCCCCTGCGCAACCCCTGCGGACCGCTAGTTGACGCCTTCCGCCACCCGAATGCAAGCCGATGACGAGACCGCGGCCGTCGGTGGCTTCCCTCGACCGCCACCCTCGGTGCTGGAACCCCGTTCCGGCCGCGAGGTCGGCGCCGGCCCTCGGACGGGGCACGACCCCGGAGATGCGCCACGACCCGCGTGCTCCGCGGGTCGTGGGCTTACGTGCTGTTCCGATGCGGTCGGGGATCCGGCCCTGACCGCGCTCAGAGGCCCGCTCGAGTGTCGGAGCTGACATTCCCCGAACGGGGGATCGTGGCGAGGTTCGACGCGCCACGTGCGGCGTCGGCCGTCAGCGGCGACACCCGGGACGACGACACCCGGGCGGTCCGGCCAGCGTATGGCGAGAGACGACGCTCCGACATGGCCGCTCGACCTCGAGCCCTGGCTTCACGGAACGGGCCACGAAGGTCCGTCCGTCGAGACCGATTGAACCCCTAAGCGGCGCCCGAGTCAACCACCGAGGCCGGGGCGGCGGCCGGAGCGTGGGTCACCACGACGCGGGCGCGTGACGCTACACTCCGGGCGTCCGGGGAGTCCGGTCCCGCCACCGCCCAGGGAGCGTCCCGCGTCCCGATGTCGCTGCTGGTCCGCGACGCACGAGTCCATCCCACGCGCGGCCTGCATCCGGAGCCCGTCGACCTGGTGGTCGAGGGCGACCGCATCGCGTCGATCCGCGCGCGGGGCGGATCGGCGCCGCCGGGCGCAACCGTCCTCGAGGCTGCTGGGCGGCTCCTCTCGCCCCCGCTGGTCGACCCACACGTGCACCTCGATGCCGTCCTCACCGTCGGTGAGCCGCGCCACAACGAGTCGGGCACGCTCATCGAGGGGATCCTCACCTGGGCGGAGCGCAAGCCGACGCTGACCCACGACGACGTGAAGCGCCGAGCGCTCGAAGCCATCCGCTGGGAGGTCGCGCAGGGCACGGGCCTCATCCGCTCGCACGTCGATGTCTGCGATCCGAACCTGGTCGCCCTTCGGGCGCTCCTGGAGCTCCGCGAGGAGGTCCGGGACATCGTGGACCTCCGGCTCATCGCCTTCCCTCAGGACGGCATCCTCTCGTTCCCGGACGGCAAGGAGCTGATGCGCGAGGCGATGCGGCTCGGCTGCGACGTCATCGGGGGCATCCCGCACTACGAATGGACCCGCGAGGACGGCGTCGACGAGGTCCATTTCATCTTCGACCTCGCGCGGGAGACGGGGAAGCCGATCGACCTCCACTGCGACGAGACCGATGACGAGCAGTCGCGGTTCCTCGAGGTCGTGGCCGCGCGGGCCATGCGCGACGGGATGCAGGGGCGCGTGGTCGCCGGTCACACGACGGCGATGGCCTCGTACAACGACGCCTACGCCTTCAAGCTCCTGCAGATCCTCCGACGCGCGGGCGTGACGATCGTCGCCAACCCGCTCGACAACATCGTGCTCCAGGGCCGCTTCGACACCTATCCGAAGCGGCGCGGGATGACCCGCGTCAAGGAGCTCGACGCGGCGGGCGTGAACGTCGCCTGCGGCCATGACTCGATCATGGATCCCTGGTACCCGCTCGGCCGCGGATCGATGCTCGACGCGCTGTCGATGCTCGTGCACGTCGGCCAGATGACGGGCCGCTCGGAGCTCTTCCGAGCGTACGAGATGGTCACCACCAACCCGGCCCGGGCAGCCGAGGTCGACTACGGGATCGCGGAGGGCAAGCCCGCGGACTTCGTCGTCTTCGACTGCGAGGACGAGTCGGAGGCGATCCGGCTCCGGCCGGCCGCCCGCTGGGTCGTCCGCGCCGGACGGGTCGTGGCGGAGACCGAGCCGGCCAGGAGCGTGGTCCACCGGCCCGGCGGAACGGCGGAGGTCAGCTTCACCCGAGGAGGGTGAGCAGAGGAGGGTCACGATGGCGGCGATCACCCACGAGGACACCGGAAGCGCCACGATGCCCAGGGGTGAGGGCGACCTCACCATCGAGGGGCACGGCATCGAGCCGATCCCGGCGAGCGCCCGGTACGGCTCGACCTATCGTGTCTTCACGGTCTGGTTCACACCCAACCTGGTCCCTGCCGCGTTCGCGATCGGCACGCTCGCCGTGGCCTTCGGCAGCCTCGGCTTCTGGACCGGCCTTGCCGCGATCGTCCTTGGCAACGTCATCTCGGCCGCGCTCGTCGGCGCGCTCGCGATCATGGGCCCGCGGACCGGCATGGCGCAGATCCCGGTCAGCCGGCTGCCGTTCGGCAAGACGGTCGTCGTTCCGGCCGTCATCAACTGGGCGAGCACGATCGCCTGGGACGCGATCAACGCGTTCTTCGGCGCCTACGCACTCGACATCCTGTCCGGGGGGGCGCTGCCGTTCCCGGT